>JAIVHD010000268.1 GCA_020201235.1 Lysobacteraceae bacterium | reverse complement strand
GTTCCACGTCTTCGGGCATAGGCGATGCCGGCGAGGTACTGATCGCGCGCCATTATCGTGGTAATCAGGGCAGCGATTCGATATTTCGTGGGCTTCCAGCTGCGCCTGGAAGCGGCGCGGTTCTAGAGTCGGTTGAAGTGGCGCATGGCGATTGCAATCGCGATGAACGGGTGGATAGTTACGACCGATTGCTCATAGGGCAGGTGGTTGTTAACGAAGTGGCGTCCCACGAGCATGCGATGCTCGCATTTCATCCGCTGCTATGCGATTTGTATCGCGAAAGCGGGCAACACAGCCTGGCCGTGAGTCCGGTTCTGGATATGCTTGATATTTCGCTGCTCGAACAGTTGTTGGTCGGAAGCGTACCAACCGCTACCTTGCCGCAGGTGCCTTGACCATGGCGCGCCGGTGTCTGATCAAGTGGACTCTGTTGTTGTCCTCATTGATTCTGGGAACGGCGGTTACCGCCCAGACAGAGCCCTATAATGGGAGTGCTACACTCGATTTGGGAGCTGCGATATCTGCTCAGACCCAGACCGACATTACAGTCCCTATCAATGTCGACCTCAATGGCATCACCGCGATTGACTCGTTTGGTGCAAGCGTGCCGGCTGCGCTGGGTGGAATCCGTGTCGCGATCACCTACGACAATACTCAACTCTCAGCGATCCTTGATAATGGCCGTGTGCAAGCCGGAACGACGGCGGAGTTCTCGACGGTGCCATTCGCCCATGTTGTCGCTACTGACAATTTTGATACGCTGATCATTGCATCCAGTCAGCCAGGGGTGTCCGTACCTACAGGGCTGATCAATATCGCCAACGTGCGTTTTCAGGTTCATGGCCCAGCCGGCAATGTCGTGCCCCTGTTGGTTGCCGTTCTGGATATGCGCAGCCCCTTGCTATTGCTGCCGGGCGGGCAGGGGCCGTTCGGCGGCGTCCATATCCCGCACCAAGTCGTAACTGGCTCGATATCGATCATTGAGAACGAAGACGTCGATGGCGATGGAATGCCGGATGCCTGGGAAGTCGCGCATGGTCTGAACCCGTCCGATCCGAACGATGCCTTCCTGGATGCGGATGGAGACTCATTGATCAATCGGGACGAGTATGTGCACGGCACCGACCCGCAGAATCCCGACAGTGATTACGATGGTGTTCCTGACGCTGCAGAGATCCAGGCGGGGCGGAGTCCATCCGATCCCGCAGATTTCCCCCTTTGGATCATTTCCTCGCCGGAAACGACCGCGATGGCAATGGCACCGTATAGCTATACCGTAGTCGCCAATCTGGGTGCGGCGCAGTTCCATCTCGATCAGGCGCCTGCGGGTATGTCCATCGATGCCTTGAGTGGTGTGATCGACTGGATACCCATAATTGATCAGATCGGCATGCATACGGTTACTGTTCGTGTCACCACGTCCATGGAGCAGGCTGTGCAGAGCTATACGGTAGAGGTCGTCAACAACGACCTCGGCGATGTTAACCAGGATGGCGAGATCAATGCCGGCGATCTGGTACTGGTCATGCAGATGGCCTTGGGGCAGCGCACACCCACGCAGGCACAATTCGAGCGCGCAGACATCAACCGAGATGGGTTGATCAACGTAGTGGATGTGTTGCTGTTGCAGCGGATTATTTTTGATCAATAACACAAATGGCGAAGCAATGAATATCTGCAATCGATGCTTTACCCGTCGGGGTGCCCGCAGGATACTGGGTGTCGCCCTGGGGCTGGCAAGCGCTGTCGTCATGGCGGCATCCATGCGTGAAACCGATCTGGAAGTCATGCTGCAGGCATCCGACCTCGTAGTGCTGGGGCGCGCTGAGTCGGTCGAAGGCTACTGGCGTGGCAAGAAGATCTACACACTCACGGTGGTGTCGGTTGACGAAACAATCAAGGGTGATGCGCCAAGTCGATTGGAGATCCATATGCTGGGTGGTACCGCGATGCATCCGCGCCTGGGTCTCCCAGTATCGATGGCGGCGTCGGCGAGTGTGTCGTTCTCGCCAGGTGAGACGTTCGTTCTGCTGCTCGATCAGGATGTCGAGGGTGGTTATCGGGTTATCGGTATGACACAAGGCAAAATACCGGTCATCACCGATCCGGATACGGGCGAGCGGTGGATACCCATCGGACCGCATAAGCTCGGAACCTTGGGTGATGACACTGGCGACACAGCCACAGACGTTCGGCTTGGATCAGAGCAGATGCGGCTAGAGGAATTCCTGCTGTTTATCCGGCAGCGCATCGAGGCGGGAGGGGGGCGCCATTGAGATGAACATGCAAAGGCATTGTTTGGTCGGGTTATTCGCATATATCTGGACCTGCACGGTTTGTGCTGCCGAAGCGGATATGAGTGCAGGGGTCGGTGACGACGCGGCCCTTCAGCCGGCAACGACGATCTCTCCCGCGATCGGCCTCGTTGCGGAAGACCCGGTCGTAGAGGCGAGGCATCGAAGGTTTTCCGGCCATGCGGTGGCCGGAGCACAGGTGCCTTTGGGGGCCAGCCGCCAGCCATCACGCAGCGACCGGCCAAGGGGGCTGGCTAGAAAATCGTTGCCGGAACGCATCACATTGTCGGGCGCCGAGTCCGGCGCGAATATCGTAAATCAAACCGAGAGGCTGCAATTCCGCGATATCACCGAGCGCGCAGTGGGGGAACGGCAGGCGACGCTCGATCTCGAGACGCGGCAACTTCAAGTGGAGGCGTTGCGACGGGCGGCTGCCCGAGCCGCTCAAATGGGGCGGCAGTGAAACGCAATTGTGCTCATGTTCTGTCGCTCGGTGTTTTGGCAATGGCACTTGCCCATACCTATGTGCATGCTGGCGGCAATCTTCTGATGCGCAATCCGGCCGATGCATCGACGCATTTCGAGCAGAAATGGCCTGACCAGATGCTGCCGATCCAGTGGTATCTGAGCACAGATGGCTTGCCCGCATCTGGCATAACCAATGGCGAGCTGGAGACAGTGCTGGGGCAGGCGTTCGCTGCCTGGGAGCAATTGCCGACCAGCCGATTGAGGTTCGTATACGCGGGTGAACTCGACGCTCGCGAGGCGGGTCTCGACGGCATCAATCTCGTGACATTCACCGATTCCGAATTTGTATTCCCGCACGACGTGCTGGCAGTCGCGGTTGTCAGCAGCTTTCCGCAAGACACCGTGATCACGGATCTGAACAATGATCTGGACGGCGATGGGATGCCCGATATACCCAATGGGCTCTACCCCGCGGGCAGCATCTATGATGCCGATATCGTATTCAATGCGACTAATCCACTGGCTATTTCGGGATTGGATGGAACGATCGACATCCAGGCGGTTGCTTTGCACGAGGTCGGTCACACTTTTGGTCTTGCGCACTCGGTTATCGAGAATGCCGTCATGTATCCGTTTCTGTCCAGCGATATCGCCGACGCACGTACGCTGCACACTGACGACATCGCCTATGCTTCGGAGTTTTATCCGGATCAACCCGCTTATGGTGCGGCGTTCGGCAGTGTGAGTGGCAGGATTGCGAGTGGGTTGGATGGCGTCCGAGTGCTGGGTGCCCATGTCTATGCACTGGATCCGGCGACGGGTAGCAAGATCGTTGGCGGATATTCACTGGAGCAGGGTGATTATCGTATCCCGGGTTTGCCGCCGGGCAGCTACTACATTGGCATGGAGTCTTTGGACGGCGAGCCGCGCGCGGCAGATCCGGCACGGATTAATCCGGTCATTGCCGCTACGTTCGATACCAATTTCCCCGAGGAATTCTACGACGCCAATGAATCCAGCATCGAAACCGATCCGCTCAACGTATTACCCGTGAACGTGGTCTCCGGCGTCGATGCCGGCGGGATCGATATGGTGACCAATGCCGTCGAAATTCCCGGTGCGAGCATTACCTTGAGCGACGGCCTCAACCTGTTTGCTTACCCCGTAAGTGCACCCACCGGCATGCATGTCTTCGATTTGCTTGTTGCGTTGGGCGACATGACGGAAATCAACAGCATCGATCGCTACGATACGGCAAACGGCCGCTTTGAGCGCGCCACCTGGATCGATGGCGCACCCGGGGGCGATAATTTCCAGATTGTCCGTGGCAATGGTTATCTGGTGCACATGAACGTCGAGAAGACGGTGTCTTTCTCCGGCAGCCAGGATTGCCCCGCGCTGGATCTGGCTGATGGGTTCAACCTGCTCGGCGTGCCTTGCCCGCCTGCCGGTTACAGCGCCTTCGACCTGCTCCAGAGTCTCGGTGACGATCTTGAAGTGTCGATGGTGCGGCGTTACGACCCCATCACGGAAACCCATGAAGAGGCGCGCTACGAAGACGGCGGAACGGTCGGTAGCAATTTCGTCATCAGAAACGGCGAAGCCTATCAAGTGCAGATGCTGACCGCGAAGCAGACGGTTGTTGTGCCTGGTCAGAACCAGATATTCCCGCCCTTGCTCAACGGCGTAACGCCTGGACGTGGTGTCCCCGGCGCTACAGTGCTGTTGCTTGGGCAGGGTTTTTCAACGGATGCTGCGCAAAACGATGTGCGTTTCAATGGCGTACGCGCCGCAGTGACATTTGCGACAGCGGCCAGTCTGACCGTGACCGTGCCAAGCGGCGCGAGTAGCGGGCCGGTGAATGTGAGTATAGGTAACCGGGTCAGCAACAGCGTCAATTTCATCGTCGAGGCGCCGGTAACTGCCGAGACGCCCGGTGTGGATCAGGACCTCGTCAGTGGTCAGCGCGTCGATGGCCACCTCGATGCCGGCACGGAGCAGGACCGCTACACGTTTATTGCCTTGGCAGGTTCGGTGGTGACCATCGAGGCGAATGCGGTGAACCCAGGTGTGCCCGATCTGTTGTTGTTTCTGGAGGGCCCTAGTGGCGCGGTATTGGCATCGGACGATAACAGTGGTGCCGGGGCCAATGCGCGCATCAATAACTTCGAGTTGCCGGAGACCGGGATCTACACCGTTGTCGTCACCAGCGTGCCGAATACCGGGACGGGTGCATATCAGTTGAGCATAGATATCGATACCCGGACCACGGCGCCGCAGATATCGGTTATCGAAGGGCAATTCCAGTCGGGATTGACCGGCACTGAATTGCCGATACCTATCCGGATACTGGTCACCGGCCCCAGTGGCGCGCCGGTTGCCGGCATCCCGATCAGTTTTACGACCGACGACGATAATATCGGCGTCAATACCGACGGGTACACGGCCGCGACCTTCACCAGTACCAGCAATGCCAGCGGTCTGGCCACTATATCGGTTCTGTTGCCGATCAGTCCGGGCGTCTATCCGGTTCGGATACAGGTGCCCGGGCAGCCGCCGGTCAACATCTGGGTATCCGGGTTGAGCGCCGCGCCGGCACTGGTCGAAATCACCGGCAACAATCAGGATTGTGGTGGTCTGGGTTGCTCGGTTGGAGAACTGCTGCCTCAGCCATATCAATTGCGATTCCTGGATGCCAGTGGCGAACCCGTCGGCGGTGTCCTGACCAAGTTCGAGGTGGTTTCGGGCGGCGGTTCTTTGGAAAATCATGTATTCCGCAGCATTCGGGACCGATCCTGTTCGGCGCCACCGCGAAAGCGAGCACGCCAGCGGCCATCGACTCGCGTAAGACCCGCTTTTCACGCATGTCGCTCGCATCGTCGCGTCTGAATGCCGTGCGGATTCGAGTGACCGACGCATATGGAAATCCGGTGGAAGGCGCGAGTGTCACGATGAATGGAGGCGGATTGCTGACCGCCCCGGGCCTGCTCGACGGCGCGTTCCTCCCGGACATGCGTACGAATATCGACGGCGAATTTGTCGGTATGGTCACTGCGCCAATCTCGATCGCACCGACCATCGATGAATTCGGCGCATCGGCGGGGGCTGGACCCTATTCGGTAACCACCTCGGTGGCGGGCGCCACAGGAAGTATGACCAACCAAATCGACGTCGATATGGGCCCTGATCTGCTCGGCACGACCGATCTGGGTGGTGCCCACGCCGGTGAGTCGCAGTGGGTCGGCAGAATCCTCGGCAGACCGGTGACCATGATCCTGCGGCGGATGCAGCGCACCGATACCTGTGAAGACCTCGACGGGGACAGCAATGATGATGACGCCGGCGTATGGATCGATGAGGTTTTCGATCCGACGATCATCCGATCGGTGCCGGTGCCCGGCGTTGCACTCAGCTACACCGCCTTGCGAGACGACCGCCGCTCGGACAATCCCGCGCCGTCGGTCACGCCATCCGCGGGCATGACCAATGGTGGAGGTTACATCCAAACTCAACTCACCATGGGCAACTCGCGCGGCGGCAACACCGTCAGGGCTTCCACCGGAAGTACATTCCCGGTGCCATTCTCCAACGACAGCAGCTGTATCGGCTCGGGGGCATACGACAATATTCCCTTCCCGACCGCCGTGTTCCATACCGGTATGTACGGTCCGCTGGACAACAGCTGGAGTTTCACCGCGGCTTCACCGGAAGTGACAGTGACGCTCAAGGATAACGTCGTGTCGTATCAAGGTGGCGAAGTCATCCTGGTCGAGCCGAGTCCAGACCCCTATCCGGGCAGGTCCGGTTTTAGCGGTATCAACATCGCGTCAATGAATATTCTGCTGAACGGCGAGTCGATTCTGGATGGTGCCACAGTCGGCGGCGTGGAAACCGGCGGGTTCCCTCATTATGAGTCGTTGATGCTGGATGGTGGGGCGTTGGGTGCGATCGACGGCGACACATTGCGCATGCTCCGGCCCGGGATTCTGAAATATGTCTATTACCCGACCGCCGATCAACTCTCGGAAGGCCAGAACACGGTTCTGATCGAGATCTTCCAGGACGGTGCCGGCCATGAACTGGAAAATCCGTTGATTCAGACCTTTACATTGCCATGAATAAGTCCATGAGACCTTGCGGGATAGATGACAGTCTGAGCATGGCGATCGAGTCGATTGCGCGCCGGCTGGTCCGATCGCGCGCCGGGATTGCCGGTCTGATGCTTGCCTCAATGCTTGTGCATAACACCGCCCATGCGGTGAACGCCGCCGACGTGCACATCACGGATGTGACGCCGGTTTCGTTCACGGTGGTGTGGACCACGGATCAGCCTGCGACAGGTGCCCTGCAACTTTTCAGCGATGTTGCCGGCACCACACCCCATCACCAGGCGGTCATGCAGTCCCAGTTCACCGAAACGGGAAATACGGCGCTGGCCACAATAGCGGAGGATGTGGGTGTATTGCGGGTTCGAGTGAGCGGTCTGGAGCCGGGCAGTCCCGTGTTTTTCCGACTCGTCACGACGTCGAAATCAACCAGTGTGGCGGAATTCTACCCGACCGGTGGCCCGCCGATGTCGGTCATGACACAGACCGGGAGCACACACAAGGCTACGGTGAACTTTCATTTAGCCTGCCTGCGAACGAACATCGCGGAGAGCTTGAAATCGTGCCACCTGGGGTGGTCGAGTTGCTGCCGATGGTGGATTCCGATGATGACGGGATTCCCGATTGGTACGAGATAGAACACGGCCTGGACATCGACGTCGACGATAGTACCGAGGATCGCGACGGCGATACGCTCAGCAATCTAAGCGAGTATCTGGCGGGCACCGCCCCCAATGCCGTGGATACCGATCAGGACGGTTGGAGTGACGACCGTGAACTGAATACCGAGGGCACGTCCCCCACAGTGGCCGATTCCGACCGGGATGGTATCGACGATGCCGACGAGGCCCAGTACGGTGCGGATCCGCTCAATGCCGACAGCGACGGGGATGGTGCGACCGATGGCGACGAGCTGAGCGCTGGCACCGGAATCCTGGACCCCCTCAGTGCGCCATTCGTGGATCTCGACCGGGACGGCGCGGATGACCGCGCCGACAACTGCCTGGGCCTGCCCAACCCAACCCAGTTGGATACCGACGCAGACGGGCAGGGCGATGCATGCGACAACGACGATGACGGCGACGGTGTACCCGATGATGAGGACAACGCGCCACTGATCGCGAATCCCGGCCAGGATGACGGTGATGCCGATGGGGTCGGCGATGCGGCGGACAACTGTCCCGCGGTTCATAATTCGGATCAGCTCAATACCGATTCCGACGGCCAAGGCGATGTCTGCGATGATGACGATGACAATGATGGTGTCAACGATTACAGGCCGCCCCTGACACCGTCCGATTTCCCGTTCAAGCTCACTACGCTGACATCGCTCGATACGACCGGCTTGGATGTGGTCGCACGTGCCGATGCGGCGATTGGTATCTACAAGCTCTATCCCGGGACACAGACCTCGGCACTGCTCGGTATCATCCATCTGGCCAATCTAGAATTGACGCTGGAACCGCTGACCGGAGCGGACGCGACCGCGGAAGGCTGGTTGATGCTGATGCCGGATGTGTACAACTGCGCGTGTTTCGATGTGCGTCGGGACGACACCATCACTTTGACCGCGGACAGCGGTCAGATAACCGCCTATCTACCGTCGTCACGGGCCTTCGCGCTGGGCAACAGCCTGTTCATCTCCGACGACGGGTCATCCTATGATCAGTTCTATGTCGGGATCGACCGGCTCGCCGCGCTGATCGAATCGTCGCAGGATCAGATTCCGCTCGACAATTGCCGTCTGACGCCGAATCCGGACCAATCCGACGTCGACGGTGACGGGATCGGCGATCTCTGCGATATCAGCCCCGAGGATCTGGACGGCGATGGTGTCCTGAACGAGGCCGACAATTGCGCATCCGACCACAATATCGCGCAGACCGACACCGATGGCGATGGTCTGGGGGATGCGTGCGACCCCGATGACGACAACGACGGACTGACGGACCTGTTCGAGCTGAGTATCGGTCTTGATCCGCTGTCGGCGGACAGCGATGGCGATAGTGTGGGCGATGGCCAGGAGGACCTGGACTTCGACGGCCTCGACAATCTGGGCGAGCAAACTGCCGGCAGTGATGCGCGAGTGGCCGAAGGCCGTTATGGCTATGCACTGAATCTGTATCACTATCCCTTCGACGTGCCCGAGGGCTTGAGTGCATTCGGACTTATGACGCAGCTCGGAGGCGAGACGCGCATTACGAAGCTGCAACGCGTGAATCCCGTGACCGGTGTCTTGGACACTGCGGAGTACGTGGGCGGTGGTATCCAGGGCATCGACTTTCCGATCAACCAAGGAGAGGGTTATCTGCTGCACAGCGTCGCCCCGTTCACACACACGTATACGGATGCCACCGACTGTTCCGGAGCATCGCTACAACCCGGACTGAACCTGATCGGGTACTCCTGCTTCCCGGCCGGATTCACGGCCTACGACCTGTTGCAGCATCTGGGTGGACCCGGCGTCGTCACCAGCGTTCAACGGCTCGACCCGCAAACGGGTCTTTTCGAGACGGCATCCTGGTTGGGCAATGCAGCGGTGGGCGTCGACTTCGAGCTTGCCAATACGGAAGCCTGGCTGGTGCATGCGCGTCAGGCGGTGGCGGACATTCCGTCACCGGCCGTATTCGCCTCCGTGGAGATCACGTCTCACATTGATGGCGCCACCGTGGTCGGCTCTTCGGTGCAAATCGGCGGCACGGTCGATGACCCGACGGCTGTCGTGATGGTCAATGGGCAACCCGCTATCGTCAGCGACGGCACGTTCACCGCCCACATCGAACTTGCCGAAGGTGTGCACGTCATCGATATCGTGGCGACCGGAAGCAATACCTTATCCCGGGTGGTATCGCTTCAACTCACGGTCGTCATGCCGCCGGAAATCACGATTGCCTCGCATATCGACGGCGAAACGATCCACCAGGAACATACCGTCGTGTTCGGCAGCGTAGACCGTCCGGTCAGCCAGGTTCTGGTCAATGGCGTACCCGCGTTGATCAGCGGCAACAGCTTCCGGCGAGGCTGGTATTGCCGTGAATCTTTGAATGGCAATTGCGACTACAATTCTGCACCGCCCCGCCTGGAACTGACTGACGGACAAAACATCATCACTATCGAAGCCACCGGCACTAATGGCACCGTCGCGACCCGCACCATCACGATCAATCGGCAGTGGTTGTCGGTCTCCACGAATAATCCCGGTACGATGAGTCAAATGTTTACCAATGTGACGATTCCCGGATCTGTGGCCTCGCAGGTGGCCGACTATGAGATTTATATACCAGGTTTTGGATCGCCCGGTGCGATATTTCAGACGCCGTTCATCGGGCGTATCAGCCGTAATGGCGTGTTGACGAGCTCAGGCTTGCGCTTCGATAACGGATTTGATGTCGATGCAATGAACGTATTGTCTGGCGACTACGACAAAGATGTGACCATTGCTTATGAGAATGCCAGTGGACAGACGATCTATACTGCCACGGCGTTGTTGCGCATCACGGTGCCGGTCTCAACTGTCTCGCCGGACGTTACTATTGGCACGCATGTCGAGGGTGACAGTCTACGCTACAACTCCGCACTGGTTGCCGGCGTCGTGTCAGGCTCGGCCGAAGCCGTGCAGGTGAATGGTCTGGACGCTGTACTCTATCCGAACGAAGGCCATCAATATGCAGCACTGAACGTGCCCTTGGCCGAGGGGAGTAATGTGCTTCAGGTGGAGGCGACCGGAGAAAACGGACTGGTCGGTACAACTGCCATCAATCTCGATGTGGCACCGTTTGAGATGACGCTGTCGCCAGGCGAAAGGTTTGTAGCCAGCGTTACTAGTTGGTCTCCTAAGCTATTTGCTGATAGATTTTGTAACATGGGTATGGTGAATTCCCCAGTTTTTATTCGCCCTGATATGGATTATTTTTCTGTATCAAAAGATTCACGCCTGTCCGAGTTATATAATTATATTATATATAGCTTTGGCGTGAGGATCGGGACAGACGTGGCAGTGGTATCTGGCATTTACGACGCCGCAGTATCGATCAATTGCGAAAAATTCCCAGGCGCGTTGAACTATTTTAAACGCATACCTCTACGAGTGACGGTGCTGGAAAGCCGCGACCCGCCCGTAATTCAATTCTATTCGCACACCAATGGTGAGACGGTGCCGAGTTCGCCGGCGGGCGTTACAGTGCGGATCGCTAACGACTCCGCTGCACAGGTAACGATCAACGGCATATCCGCGCAACGGACCCCATTGCCTGGCGTTCCCTTTACTGACCGTTCCTACACGGCCGCCATCGACCTCGCGGAAGGCACAAACACGATCGCCGTCGATGCCTTGGGGCTCAATGGACTGAGTTCGAACGACACATTCACGCTGAATCTCGCATCCCAGCCACCACCCGCTGTTACCATTACATCGCACACGGAAGGCGAGGTCGTCGAGGTCGATCCAATCGCATTCGTTGCCGACGCTGCCGTGCCCGCCGCCAATCTGAAGCTCTATGTCAACGGCGTGAATAGAGGTTCGCCGAGCCAGTCCAGCACAACCAACACCTGGTCTGGGTTGACGCTGCCGGCGGGCCCCAATCTGTTTGAAATATACGTCAGGGGATATCTCGCACCGATAGCAACGCGTACGCTCAATCTGGTACCACCGCCGGCACCGGTGATCAGCATCACGTCGCACACAGAAGGGGAGACGCTGACCCAATCACCGATCACGCTCACAGGCATGATCGAGAACCCAGTGGTCTCGGTAACAGTCAATGGCATCGCGGCGACATTGAACGGTCAGGGCTTCACGCTCGATCATGTGCCCCTGTACAACGGGTCCAATACCCTCACGATCGTGGCCGCCGGACCGGGGACCAACGGACCGGTCACGACACGAGAGTTCAACCTGAACTTCGTCAACAGTACGCCGCCACGCGATGTGGTCATATCCAGAGGTGGCAAGACCCAGTTCGCGCACGAATTTTCGACGACCGCGACATTGCATACTGCGACAGGTGCGAGTGTGCATAAATCCTCCGGTGTATTTGTCTTATGACATGAGCATGCAGAGCCATTTCGAGGAGGAAGATCGTTGGATCATATACTATAGCGTGGACTCGGATGCCGGCGCGCCGTATGGGCCGGCGAGTTTCCCGGTGACCTATGAATTCCGGACCTACGATACCGGTCAGGGCAACGTACTGGTCCACACGGAAGAACGAACGATCGCGCTCGAACTCGTCCCGCCGCCGGTCGGGCCGCCCACGGCCATCGTCACCTCCCATAACGATGGGGAGACCGTGACGCTCGCCACGGCAACCGTTTCCGGCACGGTCGCCGATCCCGGTGCATCGGTGACGGTCAACGGAGTGCCCGCCAGTGTGACCGGTACCCTCGGAAATGCCACCTTCAGCGCCGAGGTGGAACTGGAGATCGGGCCGAATACGGTTGACGTCGTGGCGGTCGGCGCCGCCGGTCTGACCTCGAACGACCGGCTCACGATCGTGCGCGGCGACACGCCCACCGGCGGCGATGTCCAGGTTGCGGTCGGTGGCAGCACGTCGGGAAGTCACACGTTCCCCATGAGTTCATCCGATTTCTATGACGTGGCGTCGCTCAATGTCTCCATCAGCGGCATCCCCACTAACGGCGGTTCGGGCTTCATTACCTACAGTCTGTCCGGGCTGACGCCCATCGTCAGCGAAACCACCTGGGTCGTGGGCTTCGTGGTGGGCGCGACGGCCAATGCGATCCCCGGTATCTACGACCTCGATGTCGTCTACACCTTCCGGGATTCCGGGGGTAACGCCATCCTGGTCGATCCGCGAGTTCTGTCCGTGGAAATTGTGCCATGAGGCCTGGGCACGACAGGTCGTCCTGCGCGCAGCACCTGCTCCGGACGCTGGTGCTGGCGTTTGCTTGTGCGCTGAACGCCACCGCCTTTGCGCACGGACCGATTCCCATCGATCCTGCGCTGTTCGACCAGACGGCCTGGCCGAGTATCGAAGAGGATATCCAGTCGCTGTCGAGTTTCGGTGCGCGCGCGCAAGCAGCCGGCGAGCGACTGGTCGAACGCGGTCCTGTCATCCTGCCCGCCGCGCATGCGGCATTGCGGGGTGCTGAATCCAGCATGCCGTTGAAGATGCAACTGATCACGGTGCTGGGCGAGGTCGGCGCGGCCGAGTCGGTCGATGCTTTGCTCGAAGTGGCAGAGGTCCACAAGAGCGATCGTTATCTGTACCAGAACACGCTGCTGGCCCTGGCCAAATTGCCGCCGGACGAAAACGCCACCGCATTTGCCGATCTGCAGCTCGACCGTGCGGACAACGATCCGCTGATCCAGCGCAGCGCGCTCTGGTACCACGCGCAACGGCCCACGGCGACCTCCACCCGCTGGGCCGTGCAATACGGGGCACCCGAGGCGAGCCGCAACCTGCGTTATGCGGGACTCTACCTGGCCGCGAAGCTGGGCGACGCATCCGCCAGAAATGCGATTCTCGAGCTGATCCGCGCAGGCCAGAACCCTGCACGGGAGCGCGTCCTGCTGCAAGGATTGGCGGAAATCGTCCTGCCGGGGGAATTGGAGCAGATTCTGAACAACCTATCCGTGAGTGATATGCATCGCCGGGAGGCGCTGCGCCTGTCGACACTGAAACATGGCGCGGCGGAGGAACGGGATGCCGTGGCGGAGCAGATGCTGGTGACAGGTACCGGCGAGGAACAGCAGACAGCCGCCCGGACATTACTGATGAGTGCAAAGGTCGAGCCGCTGGCCGAATCCTGGACGCAAGGCAACCCGGTCGTACGTTCGACGTTGCGGCGTGAAGGTTTCGAGATCCATCAGGATGCGGAAGGTGCGCACCTGGAAGCGATTTCACGTAACAAGAAATCACCGGGCATCTGGGTAATTGGCGCTGCATTGCTGCTGGGCGGTGTGCTCGGATTCGGTGTGTGGTGGAAGATGCGTGTTGCGGAGAAACGATAAGCGATGAGCAGGCTAAAGACAGCAACTTGCATTGCTATGGCATACGTCGGATACATTGATGTCAGTCACGCGGCAGGCGTGGATGCTGCATTCTTGCTGCCACTCCCGTTTATATTTGGGTTATTGTTTTGGGGGGTTGTGCTGACGCAGATCAAGAAAAACGCTATGTCGGGTAGGTGGTTCACTGTGGGTGGTATCGCAGTGGTGTACATGATATTCGGTATTTTGTTATTCAAACTCCTGTTGTCGGTCAAGAATAGGTATGGCGGATATGTATATGACCCGCTCGCCGTCATCATGCTTTACCCAATGATTAGCGCATTCTGCATGTTCTTTTCGTACAGCCTTGCGAGACATGCGAGAACCAATAGAACGTTCACTTACTTCATGGTTGCTACAACGTTGGGTGTGGTCATGATTGTCATGTTGATATTTCATGACGCGTTCTCATTTTAAGATTTCGATTGAGATGTGTATGGAATTTTCGACGCGAGGGGTCAGTGCGGTGAATATGGCGACGCCTCGCAGTCGTCGGATGGGGTGTATTGCGCAAGGCATGCAAGGTCTGGAGGGGCAGCGTGTGAGCATGACGCGTGATCCACGCAATGCATCACAGAGAGACATTTTATGAGCCAGACACAAGGAAATGCTTCGGCAGACACGAAGAAGGTTCGCGTCCAGGCTGCTCTCTTGTCCGCAAGCTCAAAGTTGTCTCTCTACGTGCTGACCGGCGTCGCGCTGGTCGGTGCGGTCATTGTGAGTTTCCTGGGGCCCCCTATGTTAGTGCTGATGCCCGGTGCTGTATGGCTGGTCGCATGCATACTGGTGTTCTTCATATCGCTGATATTGTCGATATCAATTCCTGAGTTGCAGGATGCAGGATCGGCTGAGAGCTACCCGAAATCCGTTGTGGCGGCATTGGTGATATTGATGCTGGGTTCCATCACCAGCGTTTTTTGTCTGATTAGCTTCATCATTATGGGTGATGCCGTCACCTACTCGTTGCTCTTGCTGTTTTTCGTGATCTTCTATTTGGTCCCCATGATCGGGATTATGAGAAGGATGTGGTGGGTTCGTTACCAAATCATTGCGGTTTCGTTGTTGACGGCGATATTTGGTCTGGTTGTGGCGTTCAATACGTTTGGACTCGATACGCTTACATTGTTATTGATGGGTTTTTATGCCCATGCCTTCATGTCCGCATGGTTGGCCATAGAGTTCGCGGGCAGTGATCGGGTCAAGGCCTATTTCGATAGGCCCGAAGGAGGGCCTGATCTGGCTGAGGCGCGCGGTCGTCTCTCAGGCAGAAGTGTGCTGACGAGATTGACGACCTCATTGAAAGGAATGGCCTGGTTGCCGATGACGGTGCTGGTAATGGCCCTTGTGTCGGTTGTCTATGTGGGTATCGCGTCTCTGGCGGGGGTCAAGGTGATGGTCGAGGTGGACAACCCGCAGGAGGAGGACTTCGTGGTGGTGTGCCGGTGGTACGGGAGTTCCTTCAGCCTTCATGGGGCGCCGCTCGATCTGCTGAAGGAGAAGCCGTTTCTTGCACGGGCGGGGGAGATTGTCGATTGCGGGTGGACCGCGTGGAGCCTGTGGCCGGGGAGCGACGTTGCGGTCAGTGTCTATCATCCGGTCTATCGACCGGCTGGCGGCAGCCGTCGGTCAGGGCTGCTGGAACCCTGGGCAGAGTGGGGGTCGGTGAAGGACGCCACAGGCCGTGAGGTGCAGGTGATCGTGGTGCGGCCGCGGACGTATCAGGCGTGGATCGATGAGGTGGTGGCGGAGTATTCAGGGAAGGGGGAGTTGACGGATTTTGATAGATACGCATTCTCTATAGAGCTGGATAAACGGGCTTATGGTTTGCTGAATAATTTTGCAAGATCGTCTGAGTATTTTAAGTATTACTTGGAGGCAGTCGGCAGTCCCCCGGTCATACGAACCTACCGCGCAAGATATGAGAGCAGGATGCTCGGCATCGTGAATCATGCAGCGGGGGCCTATAAGGAAATCGAGGGTCGCAAACGGAAAAGTGAACTGCTGACCGATCCCGAGAGAACTATGGATGAGTGGTGGGAGATACTGGAGAAGCGAGTGCGATGAACAGATCAGGCATTCTTGTTGCGGGGTTGATGGTCGCGACCCAGCCCCTTGCGCATGATACGACACATATCCATCCACTGATAACCGAAAAGGTTATAGAACTTATCGAGAACCGCGACGAAGCGGGCAGCTACCAGGAGCTGTATCTTGCAGTTCCAGATCCTGATAATTCAAACCGTAGACTCTACCCCCACTGGGGCAACGACTGGGACACGGCCAACCCACCGGCAGAGATCGACATAGTCATGAACGTGGATCTGTACGGGCTGTACGCCGACGCGGCGCGATCCGCGGCGATGTTTCATTTTGGGATGGCGCTGCATCATGTCGAGGACATGAGCTCGCCGGCGCATGTGCACAACGATCCGCATCTGATGTTTCTGGCTATCGAATCATGATGACGCACGCGCTGTCACGGTGGGTCTGGCGCCACTGCCTGGCGCTGCTGCTCGTCGGCTGTACGCCGGTGTTGGCGGGAGTCAAGGTGATGGTGGAGGTGGTCCATCACGGAGAGGAGGATTTTGTGGTGGTGTGCCGGTGGTACGGGAGTTCCTTCAATCCCATTCACGGGGCGCCGCTGAAGCGGCTGAAGGAGAGGCCGTTCCTCGCCAAGGCGGGGGAGATTGTCGATTGCGGGTGGACCGCGTGGAGTCTGTGGCCGGGGAGCGCCGTGACGGCGCGTGTCCATCATCCGGTCTATGTGGGTTCGAGTGGCGACGAGACGGACCTGGCGAAGGTGAACGACGCCACAGGCCGTGAGGTGGAGGTGATCGTGGTGCGGCCGCGGACGTATCAGACGTGGATCGATGAGGTGGTGGCGGAGTATGCGGGGCGGATGAACAGCTATAGGTTCTCAATAGAACTGGACGATAGGACGTATGCCGTCCGGAATAATTTTGCTGGCGAGTACCTCAAGTACTACCGGATGGCGGTCGGTCGAGATCCAGATATCAGGGAATACCGTGCCAGATATGAAGAGAGGATGTTGGTGATTGTGAATCATGCAACCGGATTTTATCGGGGGATTGAGGTCAGGAAGAGACGCAGTGACCTTCTTGAGAATCCCGAGAAGGCCATGGATGAATGGTGGTCAGGGATGGAGGGGCGGATAAATGAGTAAGGTATGCGTTCTCGTGCTGCTCGTGTTGTTTCCTGCAAGCGTGCGGGCACACGACACGACTCATATTCATCCATTGATTACTCAGGAGGTGGTGAGTGGATCTGTACGGGCTGTACGCCGACGCGGCGCGATCCGCGGCGATGTTTCATTTTGGGATGGCGCTGCATCATGTCGAGGACATGAGCTCGCCGGCGCATGTGCACAACGATCCGCATCTGACGTTTCTGGCGCCGGAGCGGGACGATTACGAGGGCTATTACCTGCCCTATCAGCGGCTGCCGGAGAGCCTGCCCGGGGTGACCGGGTTGTCGTTCGCGGGCGCCACGGCGGTGACCCCGGTCGACGATCCCGTGCGCGACATCTGGGGCGTGGACAATCCGCAGAGCCTGGTCCGGCTTACGCACGCGCGCACGACCTATCAGGCGACCTTGGCGTTTCCGACCGGGAATGCGCTGCATTTTCAGGGGGATCTCCTGGTGATCGTGCCGACCCCGGCCCCGGGGTTGCCGCAGGGCGAACTGGCGGAGATGTTCCCGTGCCCGGGCGGTGACACGGACGACGCCTGCCTGCACTGGAGCGAGGACGCGCTGGGCGCGATGGCGCACTGGGAGATCAACGGCGTCGGCGGGTATCACCACCAGTTCACCCTGGGCCATGACAATGCCTGGTGGCCGCTGTCGGAGGAGCTCGCCGCGTCGTCGACGGGGGGCGCATCGACGCCCGGCCTGGGCGTGCCCGACGGCGCGAACGGTTTCTACTACATCGAGCAACTGGCGCTGAACAACGACAAGAGTGATCCGTTGGGAACCCCGGTGGTGCCGGTTGGCATCAGGGCGGATTTCAATCAGCCCTGGAATGCCGTCGGCAACCCGGTGGTCGCGAACAGCGACCAGCGGCCGTTGCTGGCGTTCTACACGGATCATTTGCTCGCCCCGCCCGTCACCTATGGCGCCGGGTTCACCCAGTACTGGTACGACGTGGCTAATACGCCGCCCTATCTGAAGCGGGTGTATGTCGCGCAGGACGGTCAGGGTGTGACCTATCATGCCGAGTGGCAGGACGTGCCGGGTGAGCGGCGTCGGTACACCCATGCCAATGTGGCGAGCTGCTATGCGATCACCCTGGAACTGAATTGCCCGGACACGAATATCGAGGTCGAGACGGTCGGCGCGAGGGAGTTGACGACGCTGCCCGGCGAACTTCGCCATCTGAGTGAACTGTCTGATGTCACCTTGACGCTCGAATTCAACGAGGCCGTGGCGGGCATCGAGGGCCTCGCGTTCGGCGCGCAGGATGCACAGGGGGGATGTCAGGAAGGTCAGAGCGCCTGTCTCGATGTGCTGTCGCTCGCGCTCACGCCGACGGTCAGCGACGACGAAAAAACCTGGGTATTCCGTCTGCCGGGCTCCGAACTCGCCGGCCTCAACGGCAAGCTTGTCATGACCGTCAGGGCGATCGACAAGAACAACCATCGCGACGGCAACGGCGACACCGCCGGGGCGCAGCTCGACGATTCGCCGGCCACGCCGGCGCGGCGCATGACGGTCGATGCGGCCGGCGGGTTGCCCGAGCACTACCCCTGGCAGACCGCTGAAACCCCTTGCGATCCGGGCGCCCCGGAGGGGGAGAGCGGCTGCTACGCATATGACTATGCCCAGGGCGACCGCAATCATTACCTGCTGTTCGATACCAGCGCACCGAGCGGCGAGATCGTCGTCGATACGACACTGTGAGGGACCGGACCATGGAGGTGTCGTCATGCTGATTGCGATCCTGTCGGGTTTGCTCGCGGCGGCCATTTCGATACCCGTGTTCGCGGCCGATACGACGACCGCCACAGTGCGGATTGCGGCACCGCCCGTGACGCCGCCCGCTGGCCAGACGAGGCCGGCGGATGCTGTTGCGGCTGAACCCCTGTCGGAACCGCCTGCCGCGGAGCCGGCTGACGACCAAGCGTCTCTGGTTGTTCCGGTGACGCGCGTGACGGCGCCGCCGCCGGGCCCCTACCAGGTCGATATCGAGCGGCTGGTGCAGGACGAAGCGGACGCGGCGCCGGCAGTCGAAGCGTTGGTTGGCGCCGGATCGGCAGCCTTGCCCGCCTTGCATACCGCGCTCGCCGATCCGCGCATGTCCGGCATCCAGGCTGCGCGCATCCTGCGGATCCTCGCGGCGATCGGTGATTCGCGCTCGACCGGGCCCATCATCGAGTTCGCGGCGACGCGGCGCAGCGAGGCGTTTCTTCTGAAGCAGGCGGTGAATGCCTTGCGCGAGATTCCAAACTCTACCGAGGCGCAAACGTTCGTCGATAGTCTGCTCGGCAGCGCACTGGTGGCCGCGGACGTCAAGCGCGCGGCCTTGCTCTATTACGCGGCACATCCCGATCCACGCGCCATGCGCTGGGTAATCCAGTACCGGAGTCCCGGCACGGACCCCGGGATCCGCTATGTCGGCCTGTATCTGGGCGCGGTCCTGGGCGACGGTTCCGTCACGCGTTGGATCGTCGAACTGCTCGACAGCGGCCGGCCGGCGCATGAGCAGCGCTATCTGCTGATGGGGCTGGCGGAGCGGCTGTCGTTCCATGCCTTCGAGAGGCGGATCGCGGAGTTTGCGCTCGCCCCCGAGGTCAGGGATGAGGCCCTGCGGTATGCGCGCTCACGCCGTGCTACGGATGGGGCCGATGCACCGCCGGCCGTGTTGCAGGACATCCCCCCGCGTGCGGAGCGGACCCCGAACGTGGATGCGGAACCCATCCACGCCGCGAGAGAATGGGTGAAGGTTCTCGGCTTCAGCGTCCTCCTGATCTTGGTCGGTGTGGGCATGACGCTGCGATTCCGTCGCAGAGGTGCTCACTGAATCGCGGTTCCGCCGTCTTTAACAGCATAAAATGGATTTACCGCAAATCAGAAGATAGGTGAGGAATTCCAGGGAAATTCTATCGAATCAGGCGCCGTTCGAGTAACGATGGTATATCCCTGCGGCCATCAAGGACGCAGTGAATGAATGCCTCCTGTCGGATCACCTCATAGATGACACGATACGGCTTGAAGCTGACCTCCCGGTAGTTCGTTACACCGATTCGATCCAACTCGGGCGGAACGTGGCCCCGTTCGGGCAGTTCGGTGAGC
>JAIVHD010000267.1 GCA_020201235.1 Lysobacteraceae bacterium | reverse complement strand
ATCCAGTTGGCCGGGACGAACTCGACCTCGCCAGATTCGACCTTTTGCATGCCCAGCTTGCCCAGCTCGTCCATCTTGACGAACCATTGGTCGGTCAGATAAGGCTCGATGATCTGGCCGGAGCGGTCGCCGCGCGGCACGACCATAGCGTGCGGCTTTTCCTCGACCAGCAACCCCTGTTCGGCAAGATCGGTAACGATTCGCGCGCGCGCTTCGAAGCGATCCAGCCCGCGGTAGGCTTCGGGCGCATTTTCGTTGATCTTCGCGGTCGGAGTAAAGATGTTGATTGGCTCGAAAGCGTGCCGGGTGCCGACTTGCCAGTCGTTGAAATCGTGCGCCGGGGTGATCTTGACGCAGCCGGTGCCGAACTCCGGGTCGACGTAGTCATCGGCCACGACCGGGATTTCGCGCCCGGTCAGCGGAAGCCGCACGGTCTTTCCAATCAGCTCGGCGTAGCGCGGATCGTCTGGATGGACCGCGACGCAGACATCGCCCAGCAGGGTCTCGGGCCGCGTGGTTGCGACCACCACATCGCCCTGACCATCGGTTCGCGGATAGCGGATCGACCACAGCTTGCCCTGTTCCTCATGGTTGACAACTTCAAGGTCGGAAATTGCGGTTTGCAGCACCGGGTCCCAGTTGACCAGCCGCGGTCCACGATAGACTTTGCCTTGTTCGAACAGCCGGACAAAGGTTTCGATCACGGCCTCGGACAAATCGTCGTCCATCGTAAAACGCTCACGCGACCAGTCGGCCGAGGCACCCAGCCTGCGCATCTGGCCGGTGATGGTCGAGCCCGATTCGTGCTTCCATTTCCAGACCCGCTCGATGAACTGCGCACGCGTGTAGTCGTCGCGCGTGCCGCCTTCGGCCTCGATTTGGCGGCTGACGACCATCTCGGTGGCGATGCCGGCGTGATCGACCCCAACCTGCCAGAGCGTGTCGAAGCCCTTCATGCGGTGCTGGCGGATCATGCAATCCATCAGGGTGTGCTGAAATGCGTGGCCCATGTGCAGCGTGCCGGTGACATTGGGCGGCGGCAGCACGATGCTGTAAGGCCGGCCTTGTCCGCTGGGCTTGAAACAGCCGTGCTTTTCCCACTCCGGATACCAGTGGTCTTCAATTGTGTCGGGTTGGAAGGTTTTGTCCATGCGTGCATCGGGTTCCGGCCAGAACCATCGGCTTTGGTCGGAAGGGCTCGTGGTTTCGTGAAGCGGCAATAGTAAAGGGTAAACGGGTGCGCGGGTTTGGTTTTGAGTCAAATCAAGCGGGCTTACTTCAAAAGATGGTGGTGCAGTTCGGCACCGGTCCGGTTCCAGTCGCGCCAGCGCTGTCGCAGTCGCGGCCGGGCATCCTCGCCGGGTGGTACGATCTCGAGGACCCGGTCATACCGGCCGTCCGGCAATGGTGCTTCGGCATCAAGGTTGATCAAAAGAGCGGCGTGCGCCGGGGCTTGGTTCAAGAGCCGGATCGGTGCCTGCTGGTCGTCAATGCCGTGCGCCAGGAAGCGACCGGCCGGCTTATCCCACAGGCGCTGGTCGAGCTCGGCCAGCATGTCTCGATCGCCGACCACGGCAATATCGCAGGTGGCCGGGAAGGCTTTGCCGATCAACACGCCGACGACCTCCAGCGGGTCGGTGAAACGGCCTGACATTTCGTAGAAATCGATGCGCATGAAGACCTTGACGGGGCTTGAATAGTGTTCGCGAGTCTACAAGCTGAAAGCGCGTTTCAGGATCATGATTGACCTTCTGCCCGAGTGATCAACCATTGCGTCAACATGCCGACCGGGCGGCCCGAGGCGCTTTCGGCCTTGCCCCAGCGCCAGGCCGAGCCGGCGATATCCAGGTGCGCCCAGCGCTGGCCTTCGGTGAAGCGCGACAGGAAACAGCCCGCGGTAATCGCGCCGGCAGGCATGCCGCCGACATTCTTTATGTCGGCGAACGGCGTATCGATCTGTTCCTGGTATTGGTCCCACAGCGGCAGCCGCCAGGCACGGTCGGCCGATTCGATTCCGGCAGCCAGCAGTTCATCGGCCAGTTCATCGTCGTTGGTCATAACCGCCGAGGCGTGGTGGCCGAGCGCGACCACGCAAGCGCCGGTCAGGGTTGCAATATCGACCATGACGCCGGGCTCGACATTGCGTGCGGTCCAGGTCAGTGCATCGGCCAGAATCATGCGTCCTTCGGCATCGGTGTTGTGCACCTCGACGGTTTTTCCGGAAAGTGTTTCGATCACATCGCCCGGGCGGTAGGCCTTGCCGTCGGGCATGTTTTCGGCCGCAGCGACGATCCCGTCGACGTTGATCGCAAGGCCCATGCGGGCGATGGCCTCGAGCGTGCCGATGGTGGTCGCGGCACCGCACATGTCGAATTTCATCTGCTCCATTAATTCGCGCGGCTTGATCGATATACCGCCGGTGTCGAAGGTCACGCCCTTGCCGACCAGGGCTGTCGGCGCCTGGTCGGCGGCGCCGCCGCGCCAGCTCATGCGAAACAGGCGGGGCGGATTGGCGCTGCCGCGCGCGACCGCCAGCAGTGACCACATGCCCAGGTCGTCCATCTGGTTTTCGTCAAGCACTTCGACTTCGAGACCGTCGATTTCGCGCGCCAGCTTTTCGGCCGTGTCGGCCAGGTAGATCGGCGTGCAGATATTGGGCGGCAGATCACTCAGCAGGCGACAGCGCCGGATTCCCAGCGCCAGGTGGTGCACGCGATCCAGCGCCTCGGCCACGCCGGGGGCATCGATAAAGCGGACCGTGCGGGTGGCCGGGGGCGCGCTTTCAAGCGGCGTCTTGGTGGCCGAATAGATGTAATCGGCATGATCAAGAGCCAGCGCGGCCTGTTCGACCTTCCAGCGATGATCCCGCCCTTTCAGTTCAACGCCGTCGAGCAGGCAGCAGGCATCGGTTGCCGGACACTGGCGCAGCGCATCTCCGGCAGCGCGCGCGGCCTGGATATAGGTATGCTCGTCAAAGTCGGAAACTTTACCGAAGCCGACAATCAATAGTCTTTTGGCTTCAAGCCCGCGCGGCGCGCGCAGCATCAGGGTCTTCCCGACGCCGGTTGGAAGCTCGTTGTCGCCGGCGAGTTCGGCAAGAAGGTTTTCAGTTGCCGCGTTCAATTCGCCAGCCTGCTGATCAATCTTCAGGTCGTGGTGAAGACCGAGAATCATGCAATCGCTTTGTATTTTCGCTGCCGTTTCGGTTTCGGTGCTGAATTGGATCGTCTGAATATCCATGGAATACTGGATCCTTGCTCGATTAGGTTGATAAATTGACGTGCGCGGCCATTCGTAACAGCTGTTTGCAAATCCCCCGACGCGTATTCGCGCAAGCTTAACCCATCTGTTGCATCGATTTGCGGCGCGAGATCGTTCGTTGCACGGCCCTGGCGGGCGCGCGCACTCGAAAATTGATGCAACGGATGGGTAATCAACGATAATGACCAGGTGATGCTCTCTCGCGCGACCTTATTCGGCTATATCTGGAAAGAGTCCGTCAAGACTTGTCTTTTAGCCTTGCTGGTTCTTCTGGCGATTACCGTGGTTGTGTTCCTGGCCGAACTGCTGGGCGACGTCGCTGATGGCGAAGTCGCGTCTTCGACGGTCGTGCGGTTGTTGTTGCTCAGGTTGCCCGAGGCGCTGACGCTGGTCGGGCCGCTGGCGCTGCTGGTCGGCCTGACAATGAGTCTCGGTGAAACCGCCCAGATGCAGGAGTTCATCGTGATGCGCATCGGCGGTCTGCGGCCCGGCAGCATGCTTGGGGTTGTCCTGTCGATTGCCGTGGTGTGGGCGCTGGGCTTGATGCTGGTCAGCGGCTGGGTCTCGCCGCGGGCCGAGCGACAGACGGTGGCGATCGCTGAGCGTATTGCCGGCGACCTGGTCATGGCAGGCGTGCATCCGGGCCAGTTCAAGCCGTTTCAGTCTGGCATCCTGACGCTGTATGTGGAGCGCGCCGAGGCCAGGGGTGCTCAGCTTGGCGGGATTTTCATGCATCACCAGGGTGATCGGCAATTTGAGGTCGTGACCGCAAAAACCGGTACCCTTGGAATTGATCCGCAAACCGGTGAGCGTCGGGTTTCGTTGTTTGACGGCGTCCACATCACGCACGCTCAAAGCGAGAGCGGCCTGCCGCTGCGACGAATCGAGTTCGAGCGCAATGACATTCAGTTGCCGACCATGGCCAAACCGGGTGCGATCGATTCGCTGGCCCAGGCGACATTGCCGGAACTGATCGTGGCCGACGGTCGCGCGGCCGCGATCGAGTTTCAGTGGCGTCTTGCGCCTGCGATCGTCAGCCTGATTTCGGTGCTGTTCGTGCTGCCGGTTACGCTGACGGGTGTCGGCGGCGGACGCTTTGGGATAGTGCTGGTGACCTTGGTCGGCTATCTGATCTACGCCAACATGATCAACCTGACGCTGGTGCGTTTGCAGGCATCGGACTTTTCGGCAGCCATCGGCATCTGGCCAATGCACGCTGCCGTTTTGGCTTTGGCGGCAGTTCTTGCGCTGCGTTGGTGGCGAAAATGGTGATTGCCAGCATAACCGCGGCGACCCCGGGCGTCGGCTCGATTTGGCTTGCAAGCATGTTATGACGGGCATCCTCGCGCGTTACATCACCAGCCAGAGCGCCGGCGCGATGCTTCGGGTTTCGCTGGTGTTGGTGGGCTTGTATGTCAGCGTCGACCTGGTTCGGGAAGCAGCCGACCTGGGCGAGGGCTATGGTGTGCCGGAAATGCTGCTTTACCTGCTTCGGACCGCGCCGGCAAGACTCTACGACCTGTTCCCGTTTGCCATTCTAATCGGGGGCGTGATCGCGCTGGGACGTTTGAACGCGAGCCAGGAGGCGGTGGCAATGCGGGCTTGCGGCTTTCATCGCTGGCGCATTGTGAGCCACTCGCTGGCAGCGGCGTTGGTTTTGGTCGGTTTGGTCATGGCTGCCGGCGAGTGGCTGGTACCGGCGTTGGAAACGCAAGCGCGGATCGAGCGCGAACGAGCTCGAACCGGCCAGGTGGGCATGGCCCCCGGACAGCAGCTTTGGGTGCGCGATGGGCCGTTTATGATTCGCGCCGGCCTGCTGATCCAGAATGATTTCGAACAGGTCGGGTTCACCGGTTTGCGCTTTTATGAACTCGACGCCGACGGCCAGCTCCAGCGTTTAATATTGGCGTCCGGGGCCAGCCATCGCAACGGCTTCTGGCATCTTTTCGAGGCTCGCCGGCTGGATTTGAAAAGCGGGTCCCTGTCCGCTGCCGAGTCGGAGTTTATCGTGCAATCCGAGTTGAGCCCGGATGTGTTTCGCGCCCTGGCGACCCGACCGCGCTTGCTGCCATTGAGCGATATCATCGAGATCCGGCGCTACCTGGAAGCCAATGAACTCGATGCCAGCGCCTACGCCCAGGCATTCTGGCGGCGCCTGCTTTATCCGCTGAATGCATTGGCCATGCTGATTGCCGGTGCATCGTTCGTGTTCAAGTCAAGCCGCACGGTTGCCCCGGTGATCGGCGTGTTCATCGGCGTTTCGATTGGCATTGGATTTGTTTTGGTCAATCGAATCGTGATTGGTCTTGCACCCATCGTACCTGTGCCGATGGGCTTGATTCACATGGTGCCGAGCGTGGTTTTTGCGATCCTCGGATCAGTCTTGCTGCGCCGCGCCTGAGTCCCGGTCGCGTTCGTCGACCAGGCGTGTGCCGCTGGCCAGGTCATGCCAGGTCGCGCGGTCCTTGCGCAGCAGCGC
>JAIVHD010000047.1:3884-9628 GCA_020201235.1 Lysobacteraceae bacterium | reverse complement strand
GGGTGTGGCGCACATCTCGACCGGCTCCCTGCTGCGCGAGGCGGTCGATGCCGAGACCGAACTCGGCATCAAGGCCAAAGGCTTCATGGATGCCGGTGAGCTGGTGCCCGACGACCTGATGCTCGGGCTGATCGAGCAACGCCTGGGCCAGCCCGACGTCGCCGACGGTTTCATTCTCGATGGCTATCCGCGCAATCTGAGTCAGGCGCTGGCACTCGACCAGGTCCTGGAACGCATCGATCAACCGGTCGACATCGCCGTTTCGATCACCGTCAACGAAGCCGAAATCATCGAGCGTTTATCGCTACGGGCGATTGAGGAGGGACGCTCCGACGACACCGAAGACGTGATTCGCAACCGCCTTCGCGTCTACGATGAACAGACCGCAGCGGTCTCCAGCCACTACGCGGCCCGCAGTCAATTGCGCGAAATCGATGGCATGGGCACAGTCGATGAGGTCAGTCGGCGGATCATCGATATTCTTCAAGCCGAATAAACCGCGCGCATCCCGCGATTGATTGGCAAGAAAACGGGAACACGCAATGCCGGCTTCAATGCCGAAAGTCGAGCGCACCAAAATGCGAACAATTCATGATCGGGTCGCCCGGCCGCGACGATTGGGCTGAAATCGTCGTTATCGGGCGACCCGATACCCGATCAGCGTCGCCGAATGCGCACGATCACGCCGGATTCGGTCGCTTGACTCAAAAGCAGCGCATGGCCGGTCTGCTCGCAGAAGACCTTGAGATCCAGTTCGGCCAGCGGATCGTCGGCGCAGATCTCCAGCACTTCGCCGGGCTGCATGCGGTCGAGCATCAGGCGTGTACGAAAGACCGGCTCCGGGCATTCCAGACCCATTGCATCGAGCCGATCATCAGCCTGTATATTTGATTCGTTCAACGCTTCTTCCATGCCGACATCCTGCATCATCATAAGCAAAAACGGATTTTGATTTCATGCACGAATGGTTTCAGACCGTCTGGAAAATCGCGCTGCTTCGTGCCGGCCCTCAGGACCTGCCGGCATCCGCCGGCTCGTTCGCGCTGGCCTTGACCGCCTATATCGGCATCGTCGTGATCTCGGGCGTGCTCGGTCAGCGACAGACCGGGGCCGCCGAGCTGCTGGTCTCGCTCGGCCTGCCGATACTTGCTGCAGCCGCCGTTTTGGGCCTGCGCGGCCGGCCTGCGCGCTTCAACCAGACGCTCGCCGCACTGTTCGGCAGCGGCGCGCTGATCAGCCTGATCAACCTGCCGCTGTGGCTGTACAGCGCGACGCCGATTCCGTCGGCACTGATTGTGCTGGCCCTGGTTGGACTGTTCTGGAGCCTGGCCGTAGACGGCCACATCTGGCGCAATGCGCTGGAATGCTCGTTTGCTGCAGGCCTGGCCATCGCGGTGCTGATCCTGTTTGCGCAATTGTTTTCCTTGCAGGCACTGGGGCCATGAACCATGCCTGAATCCACGCTCACGCGGCAGCCTCGGCTGCCGCCCCCACCAGAGGCCGCGCAGCGCGTATGAAAATCCACATCCTGGGAATTTGCGGAACCTTCATGGGAGGCATCGCGGCACTGGCGCGAGCCGATGGCCACGACGTCTCGGGCCAGGACGAAAACGTCTACCCGCCGATGAGTACGCAGCTCGAAGAACTTGGCATCTCGCTGCACACCGGCTACTCAGCCGAGGCCATCGACGACGACGTCGAGCTGGTCGTGATTGGAAACGCGCTGAGCCGCGGCAATCCGGCCGTCGAGCACGTCCTCAACGCCAACATCGACTACGTTTCCGGGCCGCGCTGGCTCGGTGAGAACTATCTTTCCAACAAGCGCGTGCTGGCCGTGGCCGGGACCCACGGCAAGACCACGACCTCAAGCATGCTGGCCTGGATTCTCGAGCACGCCGGACTTGAACCCGGCTTTTTGATCGGCGGCGTCCCGGGCAATTTTGGTATCAGCGCGCGCGCCGGCAAGGCACTTTTTGTGGTCGAGGCCGATGAATACGATACGGCTTTTTTCGACAAGCGGGCCAAGTTTGTGCATTATCGTCCGTCAATCGCCCTCTTGAACAATCTCGAATACGACCACGCCGACATCTACCCGGACCTGGCGGCGATCGAAACCCAGTTTCATCACCTGATACGCACCATACCCGGCAATGGCCGCATCATCGTTAATCGGCACGACGCAAACCTGGGCCGGGTGCTTGAGCGCGGCTGCTGGAGCCCCACCACGGGCTTTGGGCTTGATTCCGAAACCGGGGCCGACTGGACGGTGCGGCTGGCCGAGCCGGCCGGGCGTGAGCTCGAGTTCTTTCACCGGGGCGAGTCGGCCGGCAAACTGGAATGGTCATTGACCGGCCGGCATAACGCGCTAAACGCGGCCGCCGCGCTGGCCGCCGCCCATGAGGTCGACGTCGATGCGCAAACCGCGATCGAAGCGCTGGCCCTGTTCCGGGGCGTCAAAAGGCGCATGGAGTACCTTGGTGAGGTCGGCGGTGTTCACGTCTTCGATGACTTTGCCCACCATCCGACCGCGATCCGCTTGACCCTGGAAGGCCTGCGACGCTCGGTCGGCGGGGCGCGCATCCTGGTCGCGCTGCAACCGGCCAGCAACACCATGCGTGCCGGCCATCATCTCGATCAGCTCGCACCCGCGCTGGCGCCGGCCGATTTCGTTTTCATGCACTCAACCGAGTCGCTGGAATGGAACCCGGCCACGGTTTTTGCGCAGCTCCAGGCCGGCGGGCGCTTTCGCCACCAGCTCGACAACCTGCTGGCCGACCTTCGCGCCGAAGCTCGCGCCGGCGACTCTGTCGTTTTCATGAGCAACCGCGGCTTCGGTAATGCCGCAGGCCGCTTTTTAAATGGGGATTGACATGCCCGACAATGCTTTGACCAACGACACATCCGACACGCTGCCGCTGTTTCCGCTGCCGCTGGTGCTTTTTCCACAGGCTACCAGCCAGTTGCGGATATTCGAGTCGCGCTACCTCGAGATGACGCGCGAGTGCTCCAGCCAGGGCAAAGGCTTTGGGATTGTGCATTTCGAAGCTGCCGCAGACGGCCGGCCGGCACGCCATGCCGCGATCGGCACCGAGGCGCTGATCGAGGATTTCTCGACCCTCGAGGACGGGCTTTTGGGCATCAAGGTGCGCGGACGCAGGCGCTTCCGCATCCGTTCGACCCACGCCCGCGACGATGGCTTGATCATCGGACAAGTTGAATGGCTCGCGCCCGAACCCCGCCTGGCGGTCAATCCCGAGCATGCCGTGCTGCAAGCTGTGCTGCGCGAACTGGCCCGTCACGATTCGTTCGCCGGCCTGGCCGACGCCGACATCGACGATGCCAGCGCCTTGGGCATGGCACTGGCATCCATTCTGCCGCTGGAACCACCACAGGCCCAGGAGCTGCTGGCCGTAACCGACCCGTATGAACGACTTCGCGCGCTCTGCTGGCTGCTCGACAGCAACCAAAGCGACGAGCCTCAAGGCGACTGAATTTGGATCAGCAGCGGGCCGTCCGGTTGCGGCCTGCGCTGCTGATCCTGCGCGAAAACCGGGCCCAGCGATGCCAGCGCACGCGCACGGCCCTGATCCAGTTCAGTCCATGTATTGAAAAACCCGAATCGGGTGGCCGGTTCCAGCAGTCGAACCTGAGCCAGCCAGACCGGGATGCCACCCGGCTCCAGCCGGGCTCCTGAATCCCAAGCGCGCAACAGCACGACGCGCTGGTCGCCAATCCGCTTTCGAAACGCCAGCTGATCAGGCTGGCCAGCAAAATCACGTCCCAGATGCGGCAACCGTCGAATTTCGACGCGGTCGGAGAAGATCGCGCGGAGACCCGCAGGTGAAAGTTCCGGCGGCGCGTGCCAGCCGTCGGCTTCGAGCGCCTCGCCCAGGGCCGCAGCCGGCATCGCCAGCTGCAGGTCGAACCGTTGACGCTGCGGGTCTCCGATGCGCGAGCGCTGTTGCGGCAATTCGCGCCAGCGCTCGTTCCGCCACTGGCCGGATTCGAACTGCCGGATGGGCTGATCGAGCCGATGGGCGCGTTCGAGCTCGCCGTAGCCCACAAAAACTGCGAGCCCGGTGCACAGCATCCAGGCCAAAACGAAGATCGACAAGGTCGCAGCAGGTGCGGCAAAGCGCGCCGCGCGCAATCGGTAGCCGATGCCGACCAGCGCCAGCCAGCCGAGCCCCAGGGCCGCGCCCGCGATCAGGCCGTTCAGGGTTGCGCGCGCCAGATAAAATTCGGTAAACGCAATGCCGGCCAACAGCACCGAAGTGACCAGGTACAACCACTTGCGTTGGCGAGGCCGCAGGCCCTTGCCGGTCATCAGCGCCAGAAAACCGAAAATCAGGGTCGTTAGCGTCAATCCGGGATGAGGCACCATGGCCACGCTGCCGGCCAGCGACGGACGATCGAGCAGCACGCCCATCAGGCCGTTCAGCACCAGCGCCAGAAAACCTCCGCCGAGGATCGCAAGCAGCCAGTGGCCGAGCGCATTCCAGCGCCGCCCGTACGCCAGCCAGACCGATTCGACCAGGGTCAGTGCAGCGAGCACCGGCGCGGACGTGGCCAGGGCAATCAGGAAAAACAGCGGATCAGCGAAATGACTGCGCAGGCTCGCGGCCAGACCGGAAAGCTCGAACCCGGCCTGCCAGGCCGCCGTGGAAAATGGTGCCAGCAACAACGCTGCAAACAATGCCGCAAGAGACAGGACCAGCAACAGGCCGAGGATCGTGACCGACATGACTTCTCGACCGCCGGGCTGAAACAGCGGTCCGGCCCAGCGCCCGACCACTGGATGACGGCGCAACCAAAGCGCCAGGTTCTTGAGCCACCACTGGCCCCTGCGCGCGCCCCACTCGTAAGCCAGGCGGGTCAGCCAGGCAACCAACCAGCCGCCCAGAAACACGACCACTAACAACAGCGCCAGACGGCCGCCGAATTCGCTGGCCAGCTCCAGCGATTCTCCAAACAGCGCACCCGGAAGAATCACAGCGGGCGTCCAGATCAGGCAGGCCAACAGCATCTGCGGCACGAAGCGGCGCGGCGGCATGCCCAGCGAACCGGCCATCATCGGCACGATTGGCCTCAGCGGGCCGAGAAATCGCGCGATAAAAACACTCTTGCCACCATGCCGTTCAATAAACTGGCGCCCGAGATCGAACCAGTGCGTATTGCGACTCAGTGGCCAAACCGAAGCCAGACGATCGCTGTAGCGCCGGCCCAGCCAGAAACTCAAGCCATCACCGGCCACCGCACCGGTCATCAGCGCCATCGCCAGCGCCAGCAACGCCGGCGGGTTCCATCCAACCAGCGCGGCCAGCAAAAACAGCAACAAAATGCCCGGCACGATAATGCCAACGATGGCCAGCGCTTCGATGAGCGCCAGCGCAAAGCCGATCGCCACGACCCAGCCGATATGACCGTCAGCCAAGCTCAGCAACTGTTGAAAATCAGGCAGGCTCACGCGGCACCCGAAAAAACCGCAGTGGCCCGGACGGTGCCTGTCACGGCCGCGTTTTGCGCAGGCCGATCAGGACGCGCAAAACGCACGCGCCGATCCGCCGGGATTGTTGGCGCGCTAAACTGAAGCCGGATTTCCATTCGCGATGATTGTGACCCCATGAGCACACTTTCAGGCAAAACTCTGTTTATTACCGGGGCCTCGCGCGGGATCGGCGAAGCCATTGCGATTCGGGCCGCGCGCGACGGTGCCAATGTGGTGATTGCGGCCAAAACCGACC
>JAIVHD010000047.1:2031-3805 GCA_020201235.1 Lysobacteraceae bacterium | reverse complement strand
CATCGGAGGTGCCGATGAAGCGCTTCGACCTGATGTTTGGCGTCAACGTTCGCGGCACCTTCGTGTGCTCGCAGGCGGCACTGCCGTACCTCGAACGCTCCGACAATGCACACATTCTAAATCTTTCCCCGCCGCTGAACATGAAGCCGACGTGGTTTGCGCCGCACGTCGCCTACACGATGGCCAAGTACGGCATGAGCCAGTGTGTGCTCGGCATGGCTGAGGAGTTCCGGCCCAAGCGGATCGCCGTCAACGCGCTGTGGCCGCGCACCGTCATCGCGACCGCCGCACTTGCGATGCTGGGCGGCCGAATCAAGCCCGAGAACTGTCGCAAGCCGGAGATTCTGGCGGACGCGGCGCATTACATTCTGACCCGACCGGCGCACGAAACGACCGGCAATTTCTTCATCGACGACGAGGCGTTGGCCCAGGCCGGCGTCACCGACTTCGAGCAATACGCTGTCGCGCCCGGCAACGAACTGGCCATCGACCTGTTCATCGATTGAAAAAGCAAAAAGCTGTATTTCTCGCGCAGACGCAAAGGCGCGGAGAAACACGAAAGAATGGATATTGCATCCGATTCTCTCCGCGTCTCTGTGAGAGATGTATCTCGTGCTTCTTCAATGCCGCGTCATGCGGCGACGATCTTGAACGCCTGCTTCGCCGCAGCGATGGTGTCGTTAATTTCGCTCTCGCCGTGGGCGCTTGAAACAAAGCCTGCCTCAAACGCCGAGGGTGCCAGGTAGACGCCGTTGTCGAGCATGGCGTGGAAAAAGCGCTTGAAGGCTTCGAGGTCGCAGGCCGCGGCCTGTTCAAAATTTTCGACCCGTTCGAGCTGCGTGAAAAACAGCCCGAACATGCCGCCAACTGCGGTCACGGCCATCGGCACACCGGCCGCAGCGGCTTGTCTGCGAATACCCTCGGCCAGTTTCGCGGTGCTCGACGCCAGCCGATCGTAGAAGCCCGGCTCGGTGATCAGGTCGAGGTTGGCCAGCCCGGCGGCCATCGCAACCGGGTTGCCCGACAGCGTGCCGGCCTGATAGACCGGGCCTTCCGGCGCGATCAGCTTCATGTATTGATATTTGCCGCCGAACGCCCCGACCGGCATGCCGGCACCGATCACCTTACCGAAGCAGCTCAGATCGGGCTCGACCTGATACAGCGCCTGAGCACCGCCCAGCGCGACCCGGAAACCGGTCATGACCTCGTCGAACAGCAGCGCCGCGCCATACTCGTCGCAGAGTTCGCGCAGGCCCTGAAGAAAGCCCGGCAGCGGCGCAATGCAGTTCATGTTGCCGGCCACTGGCTCGACCGCCACGCAGGCGATGTCGTCGGGGTATTGCTCGAACAGTGCGCGCACCGAATCCAGGTCGTTATACGTTGCATTCAGGGTTAGCGCGGCCAGTTCGGGCGGCACCCCGGGTGAAGTCGGCACACCCAGCGTCTGCGCGCCGCTGCCGGCCTTGACCAGGAAACTGTCGGCGTGGCCGTGGTAGTTGCCCTCGAACTTGATAAAGCGATGACGTCCGGTGGCCGCGCGCGCCAGCCGCAGCGCACTCATCGCCGCTTCGGTGCCGGAATTGACCATACGGACCCGCTCCAGCGAAGGCACCAGCTGGCACAGGCGCTCGGCCATCGTCACCTCACCCGGACACGGTGCCCCGAAACTCAAACCATTGTTTACCGCCCGGTGCACAGCCTCGATAATGTGCGGATGAGCATGGCCGCAGATCATCGGCCCCCACGACCCGATGTAATCGATGTAGCGCTTGCC
>JAIVHD010000047.1:0-1816 GCA_020201235.1 Lysobacteraceae bacterium | reverse complement strand
GGCCTGGTCGAGGATGTGGTCGCGCATGGCCGCGACGACCGCCGGTCCGTCGAATGGGTCCGCCACATCGAGCTTTTCCACGTCCAGCGCAAAGAGGGTGAAGTTGTAGTGATGCAGCAACTCGTCGTTCCAGGGCGGACATGGACCGTCGTAGCCAAAATATCGGCCTTCCATTTCACCGGCACCCTCGAGAAACGAAGTGTAGTCATTCAGACCCTGGCGAGCGCCTTCCGGGCCGTTCGGATTTTTCTTGCCGCCCGGTGTGACGCCGTCGCTGCAGGACCCGGTCGATAGCTCATCGACCGAGCTGGGTATGTCGATCATCACCCAATGGTGGAAATCCACGCGCGCCAGATCGGCCGATAGCGATTTGCCCTCCTGGTTGACATCGTCGGCAACCGAGGGCACATCCGGGTCGACGCAAAGCAGCGCATACGACCGGGTCGCGGCCGGCACATCACTCCACGCCAACTGCGGACTGAGGTTATCCGACAGCGCCATGTGATCGTTTGGGTCGGGCTTGCCAAATGCAAACCTGGGATCGATCGGCTGGCCGTCGATGATGTCGTTTGATTGAAGCTTCATAGGTAGGGGTCCTTCAGGATGAAAGTGCGATCGATTCATTCCAAACCGTTATGCTATCAGGCCATTCCAGTCAAGGTCGAAGCATTGATGCGATTTGTCTTTTTAGCAATCCTGATTGCAGCCGGCGTGCTGGCCCAAGCTGCGCCACCGGGCCTACCCGACGCCATTGAGACCCTCGATGAGCTGCCGCCGATCGAGGAACTGCTCGGCTTCGAGCCCGGCCAGCGTCATCCGCAACACCACGAACTGGTTGCGTTTTACCGCGAACTGGCCGCCCGCTCGGACCGGGTGAAGGTCGAGACCATTGGTCGCAGCCATGGCGGCCGCGAGCACATCCTGGTTTATTTTGCCAAGCCTGAACTGCTGGAAGACCTGGATGACCTGCGCGCTGGCCGCATCCAGGCCAGCCGCGAAGGCAGTGGCCCGGCGGTCGTCTGGCTGGGCTATTCGGTCCACGGCAACGAGGCCTCTGGAGCCTCGGCCGCGCCGATCGTTGCCTGGTACCTGGCCGGCGGCCGAAACGACCCGGTCGAGTCGTGGCTCGAACAACTGGTCATCGTCATGGAACCGGTCATCAACCCCGACGGCCTCGACCGCTTTGCTCACTGGGTCAACATGCACCGCGGCCAAAACCCGTCGGCCGACCCGAACGACCGCGAACACAACGAGGGCTGGCCCAACGGCCGCACCAGCTATTACTGGTTTGATCTGAACCGCGACTGGCTGCCGCTGACCCACCCGGTCTCTCGTCAACGCATGGCTCATTATGTTCAATGGCGCCCGCATGTACTGACCGACGCCCACGAAATGGGTCACCGGTCCAGTTATTTCTTTCAGCCCGGCATCCCTGAACGCAACAACCCGGCCACGCCCGATCGGGTGTTTGACCTGACCGGCCGGATTGCCGAATTCCACGGTCGCATCCTTGATGCAGCCGGCGAGCCCTACTACAGCCGCGAAAGCTTCGATGACTATTACCTTGGCAAAGGTTCGACCTATCCCGACATGACCGGCGGCATCGGCATCCTGTTTGAGCAGGGTTCGGCGCGCGGTCACCGCATGCACACGCCCTATGGCGAGCGCACTTTTACAGATGCCGTGGCCAACCAGGTCAGAACCTCGATTTCGACGCTCGACGCCAGCGTGGCGCTGGCCGACGAGCTGATCGCGCACCAGGCCAACTTCTTTCGCGAAGCGCGCGCGCTGGCACCCCGCGAAGGCGGCTGGATTC
>JAIVHD010000046.1 GCA_020201235.1 Lysobacteraceae bacterium | reverse complement strand
AACCATCTCTGTGGCGCGCGACTTTCCCGGCACCCGCTTTTATGGCCAGGTGGCCGACACCAGCGTCGATTTTGACCGCGTCAGCCCCAAGTTCGCGGCGATTTTCAAGCTCGATGCCAATCATCATGTGTACGGCTCCTACAACCACGGCTTCCGGGCGCCGTCGGAAGGCCAGCTGTTCCGGCCCTCGACCGGCTTTTCTCCGGGCGCGGCCGAAGCGCAAGCCCAGGCTGCGGTGGAACTCGACCCGATCAAGGCCGAACAAGCCGAGCTTGGCATTCGCGGTGCCGCCGGGCGACTCGATTACGACTTGGTCGTCTACCAGTTGCAAAAGTCCGACGACATCGTGTCATTGCGCGACAACCTGACCAATTTCACCCAGTCGGTCAACGCCGGCGAAACCCGCCATCGCGGCGTCGAACTCGGCACCGGAATACGCCTGCTCGACTCGCTGCGAATCGATTCGGCGTTTTCCTATGCCCGGCACGAGTACACCGACTGGAACACCAGCGCCGGTGATTTCACCGGCAACGACATCGAGACCGCGCCGCGCGTGATGCTCAACACGCGGCTCACCTGGCGGCCGGCCTGGCCAGCAATGGCCGGCGCACGGGTCCAGTTCGAGTGGGTGAGAATCGGCTGGTACTGGCTGGACGCGGCCAACACCGAGAAGTACGATGGTCACAATGTGTTCAACCTGCGCGGCAACTGGCCGCTAAGCGAGAAGATTGCCATGTTTGCAAATCTCAACAACGTGTTTGACAAGCGCTACGCCGACAGCGCGCAGATCCGTTCCGGCGAGGCGGTTTTTTCGCCAGCGCTGCCACGCAACCTGGTCGGTGGACTGGAGGTGCGCTGGTGAAATTAAACGCGCCTCGGTTTCGGCACGCCGGCCCGGCTCGAGTCGCCAAGGCGTGCGGGCTGTGGCCGGCCCTGACGATTCTGGTTCTGATCAGCCTGCCCGCCGCGAACAGCCTTGCCCAAGGCGGCCGGGCCAACATCAACGCCTCGGCGACCTTCGACTCCGACGGCGTTTTGTGGGCCGTTGACGCCACGCCAGAGCATGTGCGCGTGCGGCGCTCCAAGGACTTCGGCGGCAACTGGTCGGAGGCGGTCGTCGTCAACCCCGAACCCGAGCCGGTTTCGGCCACCGGAGATTCGCGCCCGAAGATTGCCGTTGGCGGCGACGGCGAACTCTACGTCACCTGGACCCGCCCGCTGGAGCGCCCGTTCACCGGCGAAATCCGTTTCAGTCGCTCGCTCGATCAAGGCCGCAGCTGGAGCCCGCCAATCACCGTTCATGCCGACCGCCAGCAGATCACGCACCGCTTCGATGCCATTGAAGTCACCAAAGACGGTCGGATTTTCATCGCCTGGATTGACAAGCGCGACCTTGAACTGGCCAAAGCGGCGGACCAGCCCTATCGCGGTGCGGCCGTGTACTTTGCCGTGTCCGACGATCGCGGCGCGAGCTTTCGTGGCGACTATCGGCTGACAGAGCACAGCTGCGAATGCTGCCGGATTGCCACCCAGGCCGATGGCGACGGCGTGCTGGCTTTCTGGCGCCACATTTTCGAGCCCAACATCCGCGACCACGCCCTGGCGCGCATGAACCCGGACGGGAGCAGCGGGCCGACGCATCGCGCAACATTCGACCAGTGGGCCGTCGATGCCTGTCCGCACCACGGACCTTCGCTGGCGATCGACGACCGCGACCAATTGCATGCGGTCTGGTTTACCCTGGGGCCGGAAAACAGCGGCGTTTTCTACGGTCGGCTCGAGCGCGGCGGCGCGCCGATCGCTCGCCGCCGCATCGGCGGCGAGCGCGCCGAGCATGCCGACATTGCCGTGGCGGGTTCAGAAATCGCACTGGTCTGGCGCGAATTCAATGGGGCCGGGATGCAGCTCTGGGGCTCTCGCTCCAGCGACCGCGGCCAGACCTGGAGCGATACCCTGCTCGCGACAACGACCAACCAATCGGCCCAACCACAGCTTCTGGTCCGCAACGGCCGGTTTCATGCCTACTGGCACACACTGGAAGAGCCCCATCGGGTGCTGACCCTGCCATGATGTTTCGCCACCGCACAACGCCAGGACCCGCTCTGTTAGCGCCGTTGGCAATGCGATTGGCAACACTGGTCGTCGCAATCGCCTTGACCGCAGCGCTGTCAGCCAGGGCCGAAACAGCGCTGGTCGAATTCGACATCAATAGCCCGTCCCGGCTGGCCCAACAGCATGCCGGTCGACCGTATATCGTGGCCTTGTGGTCGGTCTACTGCGAGCCCTGCCGGCACGAATTAAAACTGCTCGGCGAGTTCAGCCGCAAGCACCCGCGTGTCGCGGTCGAACTGGTCTCAACCGACTTCCTCGACCAGCGATCCGTGGTGCTCGAAGCGCTGGCCGGTTATGCGCTGGACGGCATTCGAAGGTGGTCGTTTGCCAGCGACTTTGCCGATCCAATTCGTTACGCCATCGACCCCGCCTGGCGCGGCGAACTCCCGCGCAGCTATCTGTACGATGGCTGCGGAGGCGTCCGCGCGATTAGCGGCCTGCTCCAGCCCGAAACCCTGCAGGCGTGGCTCCATAATCTGGAATTAGACGGCTCAAAGAGCTGTATTTGACTGTATTTTCACAGCCGCTCTTGCTATGCTCGGGGCTGATTCCGGCCAGAGTACGCACATGCTTTCCCGATTCTGTTGTGTTTTCCCGCGCGCCGCCGGCCTTGCCCTTGCGTTGATTGTGACGGCCACCGGCATTGGCCATGCGCAGCAGAACGGCCGCCCGATCCTGCACGGCCAGCACTGGGTTGCGATCACCGGCAAGCCGCTGGGCGCGAGCGCCGGTGCGATGACCTTCCAGCGCGGCGGTAACGCGGTGGATGCGGCCGCGGCCATGCTGGCGGCCACCTCGACCATGTGGGATACGCTCGGCTGGGGCGGCGAAACCCAAGCCTTGATCTACAACCCCAAAACCGGCAAGGTTGTTGGCATCAACGCCCTCGGCGTTGCGCCCACAGGGGCCACGCCTGAGTTCTTCCGCGACCAGGGCATGCAATATCCGCCCGAATTCGGCCCGCTTGCTGCGGTGACACCGGGCACGCCGGGCGGCCTGATGGTGATGGTTGCTGAGTACGGCAAGCTCAGTCTGGCCGAGGTGCTGGCCCCTGCCATCGAGATGGCCGGGGGCTATCCGATCGAACAAAGCCAGGCCGACAACATCGAGCGCCGCCGCGACGTGCTGCAACGCTGGCCCGACTCGACCCGGGTTTTTCTGCCGCACCTGGACGCCGAAGACGAATCGGCACGGGCCGCGCCGCGTGCGGGTGAAATTTTTCGCCAACCTGAACTGAAGGCCACGCTGGAGAAACTGGTCGAAACCGAACGCGCCGCGCTGGACGCGGGTAAAAGCCGCAAGCAGGCCATTTACGCGGCCTACGACCGTTTTTACAAGGGCGACATCGCCGAGGAAATCGTGCGCGCGACGCGCGAGCACGGCGGCCTGTTCACGCTACAGGATCTGGCCGACTGGGAAGTCAGGATCGAGCAGCCGGTCAGCACCAATTACCGCGGCGTGGAGGTCTACAAGCTGACCACCTGGACCCAGGGTCCGGTTTTGCTGCAGGCGCTCAACATCCTGGAAGGCTTCGACCTGAACGCCATGGGCTACAACTCGACGCGCTACATTCATACGCTGTACCAGGCCATGAACCTGAGCTTCGCCGACCGTGACTTCTATTACGGCGACCCGTACATGCCGCCGGCCGAGCCGATCCACGGACTGCTTTCAAAGGACTACGCGGCCGAGCGGCGCAAGCTGATCGTGCCCGAGCGCAACCTGACCGACCTGAAACCGGGAGACCCCTACCCGTTTCAGGGAGAAAGCAATCCGTTCGAACTTCTGCGCCGGGCCTGGACGCCGGTACCGCCCGAAGCCGAGGCGGCTGGCGTCGAAGGCTTCCAGCAGGCCTCGCTGATGACGCACGAGCAGGGCTTCAAGGCCGGCACAACCTCGATTCAGGCGGCCGATGCCGAGGGCTGGGTCGTTTCGGTCACGCCGTCGGGGGGCTGGATTCCAGCCTTCATTGCCGGCCGATCGGGCATCGGCTTGAGCCAGCGCATGCAAAGCTTTGTGCTCGATGAGGCTTTAAACCCCTATAACGTGGTTGCGCCCGGTAAGCGCCCGCGCGTGACGCTGACGCCCAGCCTGGCCTTGAAGGACGGCAAGCCCTTGATCGCGTTCTCGGTCCAGGGCGGCGACACCCAGGACCAGAACCTGCTGCAATTTTTTCTCAACATGATCGATTTCGGCATGAATGTGCAACAAGCCGCCGAGGGCCGCGGTCATGTTCTCAGCTACCAGATGCAAAGCTCCTTTGGCGCGCACCAGGCCGAGCCGGGGCGTCTCCAGGTTCCCGATCGGCTGCTGCCGTACAGCATCGACCAGTTGCGCCGCATGGGCTATGACGTCGAAGTGGTCGAGCGTGTATACAACCCGACCACAGCAATCTGGTTCGATCACGAAACCGGAACCATGCAAGGCGGCGCCAGCGACTACGGCGAGGATTACGGCATTGCCTGGTAAGCCCGATGATATCCGTCACCGGGCCGGACGACGTACACCGAACCATTGAGAAAGGGATCCGCTCAAATGCTCGAAAATACCGAAGTACTGGCGCAAATCATCGGGCTTTGCCGCGATGAAAAAACCGGCACGCTGTTTTTATCCACCCGACAGAATAAAGCCTGCAACATCGTATTCGAGGCCGGCAGAATCATCGCGATGTCCTATGGCCCGGTCAAGGGCGCGGCGGTCGCTGAAATTCTCAATGACCTGATCATCGAGCGCGGCCGCTTCGAGGAAAACATCAATCTGCCGCTCGGGAGCCGAGCCGGCATTGGACCGGACACCGATATCTTCGGGAAACTGGGGTTTCGCCGCGGCGACCCGGCCGATCGCAAAGACTCGCCGCCTGCCGCTTCCAAACCGGCAGGCGGCGAACGCGTTTACCGTGGTTCTGAAGTTGGCGACAGCGACCCGCAAGCGCTTGACAACGCAGCACGTGCGGTGCACAAGCCCAAGCGGATTTATCGCGGCCAGGTGGTCAAGGATTAAGTCTGGGCTGGCCCGCGGGCCGGACCGCATACACAAAATCGCGCTGCGCACGCGCGATCGGTCTATGATTACAGAACGTTGTTCACCCGCAACCCTTACAGGAGATCAAGATGAGCAAGGGCAGAGACACGAAGAAAAAAGAAGATAAGAAAAAACCGGCCAAAACGCTGAAAGAAAAGCGCGCCGAAAAGGCCGCCAAGAAAAGCTGATTACAGCTGCTCGGAAGCGGCCCGGCCAATGGCCCCAAGCCCACTCGCCCGGCGGATCGATAACCGCCGATTGAGGGCGTGACTGGGCGGAGCGCCCGGTCAACGGCTCGGTTTGGCCGATTCGGCCAGCGATCGGGTTCGAGCCCATCGCCCCGAAAATTGATGCAACCCCGGCCCGGCGTTTAAACCATCGCTCCGAGGAGCCTGTCGGGCTGAACCGATCGTAGCGAGGGAAAGGCCGGTTGGAGCCAGATTTTTCGACCCAACCCCAATCCGGCTTTTCCGCAGTAGATCAGCGTTAAGTCCGACAGGCTGCTAGTGGGCCATGCGGCTAATTAGGTAACACTCAGCCGTCGCACAAGCGTTGTGGGCAAGGCGCGCAAGCGCAGGACTGGCCCGAGCCAATTCAAGCGAGTGCAACGCAGCCCA
>JAIVHD010000045.1 GCA_020201235.1 Lysobacteraceae bacterium | reverse complement strand
CGCCAGCGCAATGCCCTGGCCACCGCCGATGCACATCGTGACGATGCCGCGCCGATCGCCGCTTCGCTGCATGGCGTGCAGGATTCGGGTGGTGAGAACCGCACCGGTGGCACCGATTGGGTGGCCGTGTGCGATTGCGCCGCCATCGCGATTCACCTGTTCTTCCTCGAGCCCCAGTTGACGAAGCACCGCCAGGGTGATGGCTGCGAATGCCTCGTTGATTTCATAGCGCTCGATATCGCCGGCCTTCCAGCCGACCCGCTTCAGCAGGCGTTTGACCGCCGGCACCGGACCGATGCCAAACAGGCCCGGCTCGACCGCAGCCAGATCGTAGCCGACCAGTCGTGCGACCGGCTCGAGCCCGTTTTTTTCGGCCCAGCTTCGCTCGGCCACGATCATGCCTGCGGCTGCCGTATTAAGCCCCGGGGCATTGCCGGCGGTAATGGTGCCGTCCTTGCGAAACACCGGCCTGAGACCGGCCAGCGATTCCAGCGTGGTCTCCGGCCGATTGTGTTCATCGCGCTCAAAATGGGTACTACCCTTGCGCGAGCGCAATTCAACCGGCACGATTTCATCGTTGAAATCACCATTTTCCTGGGCCTTTGAAAATCGCTGCTGCGAGCGGGCCGCCCACGCGTCCTGATCGGCTCGGCTGATCGAGTACTTTTCGACCAGATCTTCGGTATGCCAGCCCGAATGCTCGCCCGAGAAAGCGTCGTGCAGGCCGTCGTAGAGCATGCTGTCGAGCAGCTTGACATCGCCCATGCGCGCACCCCAGCGACCCTCGTGCATCAGGTACGGGGCGCGATCCATGTTTTCCATGCCGCCGGCGATGGCGCAGTCGATTTGACCGAGTGCGATTTCGGCCGCAACCGAGGCGATCGCCTGGGCACCCGAGCCACAAACGCGGTTGACCGTCATGGCCGGCACCGAGATTGGCACGCCGCCGCCGATTGCCGCCTGGCGGGCGGGGTTCATGCGGTTGCCCGCCTGGATCACGTTGCCCATGACCACCGTATCGACCTTGTTGGGATCCAGCCCCGAACGCGAGAGCACGGCTTCGATCACCGTCGAGCCTAGTTTGGTTGCCTCGATTTGCTTCAGACTGCCCGCATAGGTGCCAATTGCAGTCCGAAGCGGACTCACCAGTACGACTTCACGTGGATTCATATCGATGTTCCTGTCTAATGAGATACGCGACTATATTAAATCAAATGCTCCAAAAGGGTTGCGATCACCCCGTCTTATTCAACACGCTCCGTTACGAGGTGCCGCCAGTAGCTTGTCGGGTTTACGAGTCCAACCGGACAGGCGATCGGGCTCGAGAGGTCGAGGTAGAGTGCCGACCGACCGACCTCGCGATGGCGATCCATTCCGCCGATCATCACCAGGCGGCCATCGCTTTCGAGCAATGCGCGCAGGTCCATGCGGGCCTCGGTCATCGGCTGATGGCACTGCCACCGGTGCTCGTCAAGATTGAAGCTGACCACCGTTGCCAGCGCAGCGGCCGGGTTGCCGTCGTATCCGCGACCGTCATAGTTATATGGCCGGTCGGCACCACCGGCAAACACCACCCGGGATACTCCGGCCGACTCCAGCCCGACCGCGCCGGCGCGATAGCGAGGCCCACCCGGCATGGCCGGCACGGGTCGCCAGTCGAGCCGGCGAAGATCGTCGTCGCGGATCGTGCCCAGCCAGCACTGCTCACTTGCGACAAACTGGCGCGGCCCTTCGACCGGGTAGCGAATGCCGGCACCGCCGCATACCAGCATGCGCTTGCCGACCCCGCCGCCGGCGTGCCCAAACACCGCTTGACCAGGCCAGGGCTCGGCCTGAAGCCAGGTGTGGTCGCGGCTGTCCCAGACCTGAACCAGATTCACGTTACCGGTGTCGCTCCAGCCGCTGATCAGAAAGACATAACGGTCGCGGTACACCAGCGCGACCGAATCATCGACCGGCACCGGCATTTGCGTCACCCGGCTCCAGCCCGCTTGTGGATCGATTTCAAGCCGGTAAACGCCCGGTGTCGAACGTTCGTCGTGGTTTTCGGCAACGGTATAGCCGCCGATCACGTAAATGTTGCCACCCACGGTCAGGGCATGACTGCCCAGCCTTCCGGCCAGCCCGCGATAGGCCGGCACGCCAGGGACTGCACGCCAGTCGACGTCGACGCCCGGGCGAAAAAACCAGCCATCGGCACGCGTATCCTGCCAGGTCTTGCCGGGGCCAATGCCCAGACCGGTAAACCAGGTCGTGCCCGAGGAACCTTGCAGCCGCGCCGCCGGATTGTTCGAGCGCGCCTCCGGCAACGCCGGCAACACCGTCGATGCGGCGGCGGCAATCGGGGAGGCTGGCGCAAGATCGGCGAGCGCCATGCCCATTGCCATGGCAATGAACACAATCGCCGATCGTGCCATCATCAGCGGCTTTGATCGAGCGCGCGGGTTTGCAGTCGGACGGACCGCGCGATCGTGATGTGCTGTTGGATTGATTCGCATCTTACCTTTCCTCTATTGCGGCCCAGAGGGAAAGCCGGTTGGAGTCAGATTTTTCGATCTTTTGAGGCGAATAGTGGGCCTATTTAACGAAAAAGAGCGGGAAATCTGGCCCAATCCGGCTTTTCCGCAGTAGATCAGCGTTAAATCCGACGGGCTCCTAGACTGGATGCGCGGCCCGACGGCATCGCCGTGGAACCGGGGGTGAATCAAGCGGGATACAATGGTTTCGGTCACTTGAAGGTTTTAAGCGGAGCAAGATCAATCATGGGCAAGCCGATTCGGGATGTAACCATCGTTGGAGGCGGAACGGCCGGCTGGCTGGCGGCCTCGGCGCTTGCACGGGCGTTTGCAATGCCCGGTAAAGTGCCGCCGCTGAAGATCACACTGATCGAATCGCCTTCCATTCCACCGATCGGTGTTGGCGAGGCCAGCCTGCCTTCACTGCATGCGCTGATCGAATTTCTCGGAATCGACGAGCGCGAATTTGTTCGTCGCACCAACGCCGCGTTTAAGCTCGGTGGCCGTTTTGTCAACTGGAACCACGGCCCGAACGGCGAGCCGGTCGATTTCTTAAACATCATGAACCGCCCGCCGGATGGCGTCGCGGGCACCGTTGCCGATCTGTTTCTGGCGTTTCACCCCGAACGCGACCGGCCAAACGCCGGGCGCGAATACGCGCGCATGGTGTCGCCTGCGGTCGACCTGGTTGACGGCTATCTGGGGCCGTTTTCCGCGCATAAAGGGCCGCAAAGCGCGTCGGTCGGGTATTCGTACCACTTCGACGCCGGCGAGCTGGCAAAAATGATGAAGGCCCGGTCAATCGAGATGGGCACAACCCACATCCTCGATGACGTTGACGATGTCGAGCAGGACGAAAACGGCCTGATCACGGCACTGAAGCTACGCCAGCACGGTCGTCATGCGGTGCAACTGGTGATCGATTGCACCGGCTTCCAAAGCGTGCTGCTGGGCCGCCAGATGGACGTACCGTTCGAATCCTATGAGCGCTTCCTGCTCAACGACCGCGCCTTGGTCGTGCAGGTGCCGCACGCGGACCCGACCCGCATCGAGCCGGTCACGCGTCTGACCGGCCTGGAGTCGGGCTGGAGTTTCGAGGTGCCGCTGTTTAACCGGGTGGGCACCGGCTACGTGTTCTCCAGCCGCTTTAGCAGCGATGATCAGGCGCTGGCGGAAATGACACGCCACCTCGGCCCGCGCATCGAACAGGGAACGCCGAAGTTCATTCCGATGAAGCTGGGCCACAGAAAGCGCCACTGGGCTGGCAATGTCGTGGCCATGGGGCTGTCCTCGGGCTTTATCGAGCCGCTCGAGGCCACCGCGATTTACATGGTCCAGTTCGGCGTCAACATGCTGATCAAATCGTGGCCGACCCAAGACTACGAACCCGAACTGGCCCAGCGCTTCGACCGTCGGATGAACCGGTTGTACGACGAGATTCGGGATTTCGTCGCCTGCCATTTTTATCTCAACAACCGCACCGACAGCGCCTACTGGACCGCCGCGCGCGAGGCTGTCGAGATTCCCGATTCGCTGCGCCAGAATTTGGAGTTGTGGAAGCAAACGCTGCCGGCAACCGAGGACATGCAGTCGCAACAGGTGTTTGCCTATAACGTCTACACGCTGGCTTATTCACCACCCGGTCGCCTGTCGCTGCTTGCATGCGCGATCGCCTGCAAGCAGAAGACTATAAGCAAGCCGGGTTTACCCGGTCGGAGCCTGCCGGACGAACGACAAAGGTTTTTTGATGAAAAACTTTATTCTCTTTACCGCTGTGCTCATTGCGCTGGCATCGACCATGCAGACGCCGAGCGCTCAGATGCAAGCGGCCGAGGCAGTCCCCGGTGTTGCGGAGCTTAGCGCGGGTGCATCCAAGGCCGATCAAGAGGCGGCGCTCAAGGCCATGGCCGAATGGCTGGCGCGCGATTTCGACCAGGCTCGCCCCACGGTCGTGGCCTGGGTTCAAGACCCGGCGCTGCCGGCCGAGTTCCGCTCGCGGCTGCTGCGATCGGCGATTGAGGCGGCGCGAACTGCGGCCAGGCTAACGTTCGCGACAGATGCCGGGCCTGCTTATCAGGAATTGGTCGATCGCCTGCCGACCGGACCGAATCGTTCGCAGCTGCACCAGTCCTATGGCAACCTGAACCTACAGCGCGGCCAGTTCGAAAAGGCCGAATCGCTGTATCGCCTGGCCCTGGCCGACGGCAGCAATCGTGACATCTCCAAACGCGCGAACGTCAGGTCTTCGCTCGGCGTTGCCCTCGCTCAGCAAGGACGGCTGGACGACGCACTCGACCAGATGCTGCAAGCCTATCGGCTGTTCGAGCAAACCGAGGCCGGGCCGTCGACCGATCTGCTGAAAAACATCGGCGCGCTTTCGGTCTACCTGGAGGACTGGACGCAGGCTGTGAACTTCTCGCGGCTGGCAATCGAGCAGAGCGGGCCGGACAACCCCGGGTCCACCGGCATCTATTCAAATCTGGCGGCTGCGCTGATCGAACAGGGCAAACTCGAAGCGGCGCTGGAAGCTCTGGAGCGCGGCATGGCGATTGGTGCGGCGCACGGTCAGCCAAGTGCCTCGGTCATCAGTAACCTGGGCTACGTGCTGCGCGAACTGGGCCGGCCAAAGGACGCGCTGGAACAATTCGAGCGTGCCGCCGAGCTCAATCGCGTTGAAAGCGACGCTGGTTCTCTGGGAATCTCGCTGAAGAACATCGGCGAAACGCTGATTGCGCTCGACCGCCGGCAGGCTGCCGACGTCGCGCTGCAAAAGTCGATGGCCGCCTATCGCGAGGCCGACATCAAGCCCAAGCGATTGGAACTCTACCCGGTGCTGGTCGAAAATCTCGAGCAGTTGGAACAATTTCCGGAAGCGCTGGCGATGATGCGCGAGTACCGGGAATTGACTGAAGAACTCGCCTCGGCCGATGCCCAGGCGCGGGTCGCCGAACTGCAAACCGCTTTCGACCTGGAGCGCAAAGAGCGCGAATTGCTCGAATCCGAGCGCGCACGGCTGGCCGGCGAGGCCGAGGTGGCCGCGCTGCAGGCCGAGCAGTCGCGCGAGCGCCTGGTCAATGCATTTCTGCTGGCGGGCGTGATTATGCTCGGCCTGTTTTTGGCCTTGATGGTGCGTGCACTGCGTCTGCGCACTCAAGCCAATCAGCTTTTGGCCGAGAAAAACGCCGAAATCGACAAGCAACACAAAGCACTGGGCAAGACCAACGCGCTTCTGCACCGGCAAAGCGTCGAGGACGAACTGACCGGGCTTGGCAACCGCCGTTCGTTGCGGCAACTGCTGGGCTCTAAAACGCCGACGGCGCTGGGCCAATCGCCGGCCCTGCTGGTGCTGGTCGACATCGACCGATTCAAGGGCGTTAACGACCAGTTCGGGCACGCGGCCGGCGATCGCGTGCTGGCCCAATTCGCCGGCGCGCTTCGCGCTGTTGCCGGTCCTGACGATGTGCTCGTACGCTGGGGTGGCGAGGAGTTCGTGTGGCTGGTGGCCAAAGCCGGGATTTCAGATGCGCCCGATCGATGCCGCGCCCTGGCCGACCAGGTTGGCGCTGCCGACTTCAAGGTTTTCGACCGGCACCTGGCGATCACCTGTTCGATGGGCTTCTCCACCTTTGACCCCGGCGTCGAAAATCCGCAGACCGAATTCGACCTGGCCCTGAAGATCGCCGACGCCGCTCTTTACGAGATCAAAGGTCGCGGTCGAAACGGCTGGACCGGCTTCGAACGCCGGGCCGACGACCCTAAAGTGTTCGAAGGTTCGCTGGATATTGGTGCGCTGATCAAGCGCGACGCCCTTGCGCGCAAGCAAATTCAAGCGCCAACGACCGACCCTGCGGGGCATAGCGATGCCGCAACGGCTGGGCCGGTGAACACGGCGGGATAAGGGCGATACGAACGGGTGGTAAACCCCAACGTTGCATCAACCCATCTGTTGCATAAATTTCCGGCGTGAGACCGCTACGATGCCCGGTATAGCAGCCGTCGTACATCACGTCGCGGGGCCTGTACTCGCGTTGCCAATTCTCACGTAGCGTGAGGCTACGCTCCGGTTGGCAACACGCCGTGCAGCCCCCGGAAAGACGACTCTCCGGGCTTTCATCTCCGAAAATTGATGCAACGTCGGGGTAAATCCGGACGGGTTCACCGCTTGACCGGATACTTTTGCAGCTTTCTCTGCAACGTGCGCCGGTGCATGTTCAGCTTGCGCGCCGCCTCCGAGATGTTGCCGTCGCATTCGACCAGCACGCGCTGGACATGCTCCCATTCCAGTCGCCTGACGCTCATCGGGGCATCGGCGATGTGGGTACCGGCGTTGCCCTGATGCTGCTCGAAGGCCTGCATGATCTGATCGGCGTCGGCCGGCTTGGTCAGGTAGTGCATCGCTCCAAGCTTGATCGCATCGACCGCCGTGGCAATGCTTGCGTAGCCGGTCAGGACCACGATCTGCATGGCGGGAACGCAATCCAGCAACGGCTGGATCAGGCGCAGGCCCGACTCGCCATCAAGGTTTAAATCCACCAGCGCCCGACCGGGCCGCAGACGCCGGGCCACGGTCAGCGCCGGCTCGATGGCATGCGCACTGCTGGTTTGATAGCCGCGTCGATGAAGCGCGGTTTCGAGAACGCGGACAAACACCTCGTCGTCGTCCACGATCAACAGGCGGGCAGAATCAGGCCGGGTCATTGATCGAGTCAATGGTAATGGCCGCCAGCGGTATCGAAACGCGCACCCGGGTACCGCCGGTCTCGGCTGACTGCAGATCAATGCTGCCGCCCAGGCGCTCGACCACCGCGTGCGCCAGCAGCAGGCCAATGCCTAATCCGTTGCCGTCCTTGGTGCTAAACGGCTGCTTGCCGACCTGGGCCTTGAGCTCGCTGCTCAAACCTGGACCGCGATCGCGAATCTCGGTGACCAGCAGCCCGTTGTCGCGCCAGCTGGTCAGCTCGACCCCCTCCGGTGCGGCATCGATCGCGTTTCCGATCAGGTTGACGACCGCCTGCTCAATCGAAAGATCGGCCAGCACGCGCGCCGATTGCGGCGGGCCCTGCCAGTTGACCTCGACGAGCGCCTGTGGGCGTACCCGCGATAGCGCCTCGGCAATGCGCATCGGAAATTCGTCGAGACGGATCGCGCGTCCGCCCAGGGTTGCCGGGTCATGCCCCTGAACCCCGAGTTCCGCCAACGCCTGCTTGCAGCGCTGAAGCTGATCAGCCAGCAGGTCGATCGACGCATGGACCGATTCAGGTAGCGCTTGGTGATCGCGACCAAGATCCTTGAGCACAATCGCCATCGTACTCAATGGCGTGCCCAATTGGTGCGCGGTACCGGCGGCCAACGCGCCAAGTGCCACCACGCGCTCATCGCGCAGCGACTTTTCACGGGCCGCGGCCAGTTGCCGTTCGCGCTGCAACAGCGCGCGGCCCATATAAGCCGCAAAATAGGCGACCAGCCCGGCAACGCCGACCAGCCCCAGCCACATGCCGATAATATGCAGGTCAAACCCCGACTCCGCTTGTGCATGCCGGTGCATTGCGCTTTCGCCCTGCCACAGCAACAGGCTGTAAAGACCGATCGCAACACCGGTAATGATCCAGATCGAGGCGTTATGCAGCGTCGCGGCAGCGACGATCACCGGCAACAGGAACAGCAACGTGAACGGGTTCGACGAACCGCCGGTCAGGCTGATGAAGAAATAAATCACGACCAGATCCGCAATCAGGTTGATGCGGAAGAAATTCTCCGAAGTGACAGCGCCCCGACCAATGTGCCGTTGCACCCAGGCATTGCCCAGCGCATAGAAAAACAACAGCACCAGCGCCTGGCTCGACCAGCGCAGCAATTCGAACCCAAACACAGCCACGACCAGCAAAAGCAGACACCCGGAAATGATGAACCAACGTAGATTCACCATTCGCGAAAGGTTGGTGGCGAGAATTGAATGGTGCCTTTCGGGCGTCGACATGTGGGTGTTCGACCCGCTCAACGATTCGGCCTGGCCACTGCCGTGTCCACAGTTGCCTTGCAGGCGAATTCGTCCGGAGCCCTGAATGAGGCAATACTTCCGGTTGGACTAGTAAGGCAGGATAAATTCTCGACGGCGACGAGCCTGGCAGGCGATGCGCCAGGCACGAGCGGCGTTGTTTTATTCGAGCGATGCATCATTTTCGGTCTTTTAAAAGTCTACCGGATGGGATCGACGCTCGTCGGGGAACCGCCGGTTGGCGTCCGGTTTTCTCGATTCTCTAAACCCGGCTTATTCACCACCCGATCTACTGCGGCGACCGGGTGGTGAATAAGCCGGGCTAAAACAAATCATGGTCCTTTTTTGCCAAAGAAGCGAATCATCGGGCTCAGCCCGGCTTTTCCGCCGCAGTCGATCAGCGGTAAATCCTGCCAACTACACTAGCGTAAATCAATTCGGCGAGCGCGACCAGCGGCTGCGACAATCTGCCGCAGGCTGCCAAAAACCGGCCTGCGATCGAGCTGAACAGGCCCGGGCCGACGGGTATCCGACCGGCACACCTGACGCCAACGCTACATCGGAACCCGCGCCACCAGCAGCGCCGAAGTGGCATAGATGAACACGAACGGGATCACCAGGTAGCCCATCACATCGCGCGCCTGCAAGACCACGCCGGCGCCCATAATCGGCAAAACCACCAGCAGAAAGAACGGCTGCAACAGATTGGTCGAGGTTTCGCCATAGGCCACGGCCATGGCGATGCGGGCCAAAAACGCCTGCTGCTCGTGCGGCGGCAGATGGGCCGAAAGACTGAGCGCGGTCTCGGTAATCGAAGGCCCGATCACGGCCCACTCGCCGCCGGCCGACGGGATCGCGAAATTGACCGCATCACCGGCAAATTGCGCAAACAGCGGCAGGGTCTGAAGGGTGGCACCTCCGGCCAACCACTCCGAGACCATGGCCCCGAGGCCGGAAAACATCATGATGCCCATGATGCCAGCATAAAACGGGTACTGAAACACGATGCCGGATACGTTGGCGCAAGCCCGTTTCATCGCGATCACGTAGCACATCGGTGTGCGGTGCGCCAAAAGACCCAGCGCGAAGAAAATGAAGATCATGATGTTCAGATCGATATCAAAGCCGTTGGCCGCGAAATGGCGAAGCACAAACCAGAGCGCGGCCAGCGCAATCACCAGTTGCAGCCAGATGCCGTTGTTGAGCCGGTCCGAAACGCTTTTTCCATCCAGGCGGTGGCGCTCGGCTTCCTCGGCCACGCTTTGCTCGACCTGCTCGTCTTCATCGCGCAGCTCGTCCATCGTCATTGTCGCGCGACGATTGGGACGCATCCACCACATCAACAGCGGAATGGTCGCGAAGTACAGCGCTACATACGCGGCGTTGAGCAAACTGCCAAGAGTGGCCGAAGTTGGCAGGGATTCGGCCACCCAGGGCTGGCCGGAGATGTACACGCACGCCACCAGGTAGGCGTAATCGACCCCGTCGACCCGCCGCGCCAACTCGCGAGCCAGAACTGCGGTCAGTACCACCCAGCCCCAACTGACCAGGCTGAACAGCCCGCCAACGACCAGCACCAGTACATACACTGCCCCGGGTGTTCGGGCAAGGCGGGTCAGGCGGTCGATCGCGCGTGAAATGATCGGCGCCAGCGCGATGGCATAGCCGGTGCTCAGAATCAGCACCATCTGCATGCCGAATTCCAGCAGCATCCAGAAGCCCCGATACCAGTGTCCCGTGACGTCGTTAAAGCCCGATTCGGTGAGGGTGATTGCGAGCACGCCCACCAGCACGGTCAGCACCAGCGCAAAAACGAACGGCTCAGGAATCCAGCGCCGCAGATGATGCGAAAGCACCGTACCAAGCGATGAGATCATTTCGATGGGACCGGTTGCAGAGCAGGTAACGCATTATATTGCTTTGGGCGCGCGGGATAAAGCCCTTCTGACCGAGCGCAACGCCGACTTTTTCGCAGGCACGCGCGGGTTCCGCGCTTGGCATCGGCTGGCCGCCAGCCGATGAGCCAGCCAAATCTCGGAGCCTGTCGCATTTACGAATACAATCAGAAGTATCATCATCAGCACCAAAACGAAGGACCACGCCAATGATTTACCGATTGACATGCAGCCTGATTGTGGCTTTGCTCTGCTCGCCGGGCTCTGCATCCGGCGACGGCGAAGACCACGAGCTGATCGGCAACATGGGGGCGATGCAGTATTTTTCGCACAAGCTTGACCTGTCGATCCACCACCGGAATCGCGAACTGGCCGATTTTTACGCGCATGAAATCGAGGAAACGCTGGAAGAAACGATCGAAATCGACGAATACCACGGCAAGCCGATCGGCAAACTGGCTGAGGCCATGCTGGTACCCGCCTTTGAGCGCTTCGAACAAGCGCTCGACGACGAAGGCGAATGGGAAGCGGTCGAGCGCCGCTTCGGCGAACTGATCGATGCCTGCAACGTCTGTCACCAAGCGACCGGTTACGACTTCATCAACATCCAGCGCAGCGATGAAAACCCATACATGCAGCGCTTCGAGCCGAATTGACGGAACCGCTAAAAAATGGATACGATGCTGCCCGTCTGGTTGTTGCCGTTGGTCGTAACGGTGGTTTTTCTGCTGTTATTTGCGCTCGAGCGGCGCTTTCCCCTGCGCAAAACGCAGCGCGCCCTTTGGCCGCGGATATTGGTGAATGTGGTGATGACGGGCCTGGCCGTGGCGACGGCCGCAATCACGGTCAGGCCCGCTGTAGAACAGCTGTTGGCGCTATCCCCGGAGCAGCATTTCGGCGCACTGGCCTTGCTTGAACTGCCGATTGCAGTTGAATTCGGCATCGCCTTTTTACTGTTCGACTGGTCGTTTTACTGGTGGCATCGACTGAATCATCGCGTGCCGCTGTTGTGGCGGTTTCATAACGTACACCACGTTGACCCGGATCTGGACGTGACCACGGCGTTTCGCTTTCACGCCGTGGAGATTGCGTACTCTTCGGCATTTCGCGCCACCCAGGTGCTCCTGATTGGCCCGGCGGTCTGGATGTACTTCATGTACGAACTGGTCTTTCAGGTTGCAACCGTGTTCCAACACAGCAACGTGAAGCTGCCTGTGCCGCTCGAGCGGGCGCTCAACCGGGTCTTGGTAACGCCGCGGATGCACGGCGTCCATCATTCACATTTTCACCACGAAACCGACTCGAATTACTCCTCTGTGTTCTCGTGGTGGGACCGGCTGCATCGTTCGCTACGGCTGAATGTGCCGCAGCAAGCCATCCAAATCGGCGTCCCGGCCTATTCGCAAGCCGGCGACAACCGTCCCAACCGGCTACTGGCGATGCCGTTTACGCATCAACGGTGTTATTGGCAGCAGCCCGGCGGCACAAGCCTGGAAAAACGCCCGGCGTCCCAGGCGTCGGCCCCGGCAAATCGCATGCTGGAGTAGCGAGCCCGTCTGTTGCAAAGAAGCGGCGTTAAGCATGCGTGACCGAGCGAAACGCCGCAGACGCGGGGCCTTGCGGTGCCGCGGCAGGTGGGTTGATGAATAAGGCGGGCTTGTGTTCGTTGACGTACTGAAAGCCCTGCTGCCGATGAATAAGCTTTGGGAATAAGTCGCTTTAGAACATTCCAATTCATGACGGCAATCATCCAACCACTCAGCCCGCCTTATTCACCACCCCTGCGTTGCAAGGTGCCGCCAGGTGCCGTGGCCGGGGCGTTTGGCGACAATAGCTGAGGGCACGGTATGCGTGATCTCGCCTCCGAGACGAAAGCGAAGGAGGCCGCAGACGACCAAAAGTCTCGCGCCAGGGCCCGGGATCGTCAATCCCGTGAACAGACACCGACGTCGAGTGAAAAGTCGCTAACTCCGAAAGAACGAAACACCGTAGCCGAACACGGCGGATTATCGTCGCTGGCTGTCTACTCTGTCATCCTGCGCGAGGGCAAAGAGGAGCTGCAACGCCCGAAAACGTCGCTCTGGTGGTCCGGCGTGGCAGCGGGGCTCGGGATTTCGACCTCGGTCCTCGCCCGGGCAATCCTCCGCGCCAACCTGGGCTCGGATCACCCCTACCTGACGTTGATCGAAAGTCTCGGTTACTCGTTCGGGTTTGTCCTTGTGATCCTGTCCCGGCTTCAATTGTTCACCGAGAACACCATTACGGTCGTGCTGCCGATTCTGGCCGAACCATCGCGTAACGGGTTCTATTGCATCGCGCGCCTGTGGGGGATCGTCGGTGTGCACGGGGGTATCCTTACTGCCGACACTCTTGCGGCGATGCTGGAGATATCGCATCACCTTGCAGCGCTGAGTCCGGCCGAGACCTTCTTGCGCGGGATTCCATCAGGCTTTTTCATAGCAGCTATCGTGTGGATGCTGCCCTCAGCAAAGAAATCGGAAGTGCTGGTCATCATCATGTTCACGTGGCTGATCGCGGCGGGTGACTTTACCCATGTGATTGCCGGGTCAACCGAAATCTTCGCGTTGGTCCTCAATGGGAGCATGAATATCCGTACCGCCCTGATCGACCATATTTCTCCGGTCCTGATTGGCAATATTCTCGGCGGTACGGGATTGTTTGCGATGCTGGCCTATGGCCAGGTTCATGAAGAAATGTGATGCGATGCCCTTGCCCGGTGGCGGTAAGCGTCGCTCCCGCTCCGAGCAGCCTTATTCACCACCCGGCCTGCGGGCCTTCGGAAATGACTGTTTATCTTGCAGCCAGGTCTCGATCAGAAACCTGGCAATCGAATCCTTCCGCGGCAGACAAAACGTCTCATCCTCACCCCGCGCTTTCATCGCCAGCAACTCATCCGCGCTAAACCAGCGCGCGTCCTCGAGCTCTTGGTCGTGCAGCCGGATGTCACTGCTGATGGCAGTGGCATGAAAGCCGATCATCAGCGACGACGGGAATGGCCACGGCTGTGAGGCCAGATAGCGCACTTCGCCGACTTCGATGCCGCTTTCCTCGAACACTTCGCGACGCACGGTCTGTTCCATGCTTTCGCCCGGTTCGACAAAACCGGCCAGCGTGGAGTACATGCCGGGCAAAAAGTGCGACGAGCGGCCGAGCAGACAGCGCGGCGGGCCACCATCGCCGTCGGGGTGTTCGACCAGCACGATCACGGCCGGATCGGTGCGCGGGAAAGACGGGCGGCGGCAGTCGGGGTTGGTACAGGTCCGAAGATGCCCGCCCTTCCGGCTTTCGGTGGGCG
>JAIVHD010000435.1 GCA_020201235.1 Lysobacteraceae bacterium | reverse complement strand
GTGACAGTCACCGTGCAGCCGGATGGCGTGAAAATCGCCGGTGCGCTGCCAGGCGCTATCGACATGTGTTAGAAGATCGTCGGTCAGCGTGCGAAATGCCGATTCGAGGTGCATCGGCAGCCAGTTGTTTTCCAGCAGCCAATCGCGCGGACCACGCCCCAGGACCTGCGGCGAAATCTCGCCGCGGTGTTTGAACTTCGAGACCCGCCCGACCGCGTGCAGACGACCCAGCGCGCGGCCGATCGCGCGCAATGTCTCCTGGTGCGCCGGTTCCGGGGCGTGTCCGCCCTGGCGCGGAAACAGGGCATAGCGAAAGCCCGCATGTTCGAGCAAAGTCGCGCCATCGAAATGCAACGGCGCGACCACCGACAGCCCGGCCACGGCCAGTTCTTGCGTAAAGGTGTGTTCTTCGATGATTGCCGCATCGGTCCAGCGGCCGGGCCGATAGAACTTGGCGATGACCGGGTTGGTACCCTCGATGCCCACTTGCCAGACTCGGTTCTCGTAACTGTTGAGCGGTAGCAGGCGTCCGTCCGTGACCAGGCCGGCGGCCTCGGCGGCCTCGAGCACGCGTTCGGGGCGCAGCGCGTCAAACGGATGGTTTGATGAATTGTTTTCGGAAATTTCCATGCCTGCATTGTGCACCGCCGGGCAGCAGTGCGTACGCCTGACGTTGCCGCAATACGCGGGTAATTTCTCGGTCCCCCGCCGCGGCAGGGTTAAAAATTGCCGCCCCAGCGGCAAATGCGGCAGTAAGCCGTTAGCACCAGGGAGTGCCGGACGTTCCAGCAATAGGTTGGAAATTGCTTGCAGTTATCCCGCCATATTCACTTGCGTTGTTCAGCTTCTGTTTGTAAAACCGCGCTATCCTTGGTGCCTGACGCTACATGAGATACAACGAGTTGTTCGTTTTTGATGGGCTTTTTGGAAATGCCGGGAGCGATTCCGCAGCGCCGTGCCGGCTGATTGCCGTTGCCGCCAGCCGCACCATGCTGTCGCGCGGGATCTCGCTCCTGGCCGCTTTGCTGCTGTGGACCGGCGCGCCGGCGCAGCAGTCTGTCGATGCCGACGAACAAGACATTGACCGGTCCGATGCGGCCGAACACGTGATTGATCGATCATGCCGCGATGCAAAAGGCCGGCCCGAAAGCTGGCTCGATCGCAGCCATTCCTACGTGAGTCGCAAGTTGTGCGAAATATTTCGCTGCCGCGGCTTTCGGACCGCGTCCGCTTTCTGGTCAGCCGCGACGAATCGATCGACGGTGATCGGGCGTTTGACGACATCGGGCGAGACGACGATGACGAGGAACAGACCCGCTTGGGATTGAGATGGCTGTTTTCGGACATGGGCCGAACCCAGCTTGACGCCGACGGTACGGTCAAGGTCAATAGTTCGGGCCTGAATCCGCGCGTGCGCGGTCGTCTAAGGCACACGCGCGGACTGACCGAAACGACCCAGGCACGATTGACCCAAATCGTTTTCTGGGAGCGCGATGAGCGCTTCGGGACCACCTCGCGGGCCGATTGGGAATGGTTGCCGAACTCGCTGACACTGGTTCGCCTGACCGGTCGCGGTACGGTTTCCGACGACACCGACGGCGTCGATTGGCGCACCGGGCTGATCGGTTTTCGCCAGCTCAACCGCAAGACCGCCATCCGAAGCGAGCTCGGCGCGTTCGGCTTTACCAGCCCCGGCCTGGAAGCCGAGGAAGTCTTTATCAACTTCCGCTTCCGTCGCGCCTTTCTGCGCGAATGGCTGTTCTATGAGCTGCAACCGGAGTACGCCTGGCCGCGCGACGAACAGACCGGCCGGCGGCGGGGCGACTGGCGCTTCATCTTCACGCTGGAAATCCAGTTCGAAAACCCGGCAATTGAACGGGACCGCGTCGACCACTATCGCGGGCGCTGATCTACTCCTGGCGGTGGATTCTAGCAGCCTGTCGGACTTAACGCTGATCTACTGCGGAAAAGCCGGATTGGGCCAGATTTCCCGCTCTTTTTCGTTAAATAGGCCCACTATTCGCCTCAAAAGATCGAAGAATCTGGCTCCAACCGGACTTTCCCTCGCTACGATCGGTCAAGTCCGACAGGCTGCTAGGCGATTATCCGACGGCCGCTACCGGTGCCCCATCCTGGACCGTCACGCCGAGCTTTTTCGCGATCGATTTGGCCGCTTCGCGGCCTTCGAAAACTGCGGTTACGACCAGATCGGCACCGCGTGCCATGTCGCCGCCGGCAAAGACCCGCGGGTTCGTGGTCTGGTGGATGAGGTCGGCCTGGTCAATCTTGATCCGTCCATCGTCGTGAGTTTCGATGCCGTGCTCGGAAAGCCAGGCGGGCGGGTCGGGGCGGAAGCCGAAGGCGGCGATGATGGTATCGGCCGGCAGCGTCTGCTCGCTGCCGACAACCGGTTCGGCGGCGCGCCGGCCTCTGGCATCGGGCGCGCCCATGCGCGTCTCGACCAGTCTTACGCCTTCGGCCTTGCTGTCGCCGATGATTTCGACCGGCTGGCGATTGAACAGGAATTCAACGCCTTCGTCGCGAGCATTCTGGACCTCGCGGCGGCTGCCGGGCATATTGGCTTCATCGCGCCGATAGACGCAGGTG
>JAIVHD010000266.1 GCA_020201235.1 Lysobacteraceae bacterium | reverse complement strand
GCTCATGGTCGTATTCCAGGTTGGCCCGAAGCAGACCGAGCCGGTAGCCCTCCAGCCGGCTCTGGGTGGCGCCATGATCCGGATGTCCGCTGATGAAGCCGATTCGCTCGTGGCCAAGGCCTATCAGGTAGGCGATGACCTGGGCCGATGCGTGGCGATCGTCGACCGAGACCCCGAGGCACGGGCGACCGTCCAGTGGGGCGACCCGTGCATAGGGAAGTTCGATCGCTTCCAGCGCGTCCAGAACCTCCGGGACGTCGCCGACCGGCGGAATGAGCAGGAATCCGTCGACCCGCGAATGTGAAATGAAGCGAGTGACGCGCTCGACAAGATTGGCCACATCGGCCGGCGGCGTTTGCAGCGACAGGCTGTAGCCGGCCGCGTTGCAGGCTTCGAGCACGCCGGTGACGGCCCGGAAAAGGTAATTGGGGCTGGGGTTTTCGTAGATCAGCCCGATCATCCTGGAATGGGTGCCGGCCAGTCCTCGAGCGGACGGGTTGGGTGAAAAATCGAGCACGCGGACGGCCTCCGCGACACGGGCTCGGGTCGAAGGGCGCACGTTTGGCTCGTTGTTCAGAACCCGCGAGACGGTTTTGATCGATACGCCCGAATGTGCTGCAACGTCATCGATGGTTACTCGCCCGGTGTTCGGCCTCTGTCGTCGTTTCTGTGTCACCGCTGATTCCCGTTTTTTTCGCTGGCAGTCGGTTCGGACTGGATTGCCATCCGAGGTTTGAACAAAGTGCGCGCGTCGATGATAATCGAAAATGACAGCGCTAACATGGTCACTTTCCACATCATCCGATATCGAATCCGGGCATTCAAACCCGCGAATCGAAAAAAAAGCCCGGCAAACTTTCGCTTGCCGGGCTTTTTCACGACCGGGGCATTTCTGAATATCAGGCGCCCTGGTGCTGCACGTCCCTGGACATATCCTCGAGCGTTCGCCCCTTGGTTTCCTTCACAAATTTTCTGACGAAGATGAAAGCGATCAACCCGAAGGTGGCGTAAATGCCGTATGAGAAGCCGAGACCGATACCCGCAAGCATGATCGGGAAGGTCATGGTTATCAGGAAGTTTGAGCTCCACTGCACCAGTCCGCAAAATGCCAGAGCAGCGCCGCGGAACTGATTCGGGAACATCTCGCCCAGCATCACCCACATTACAGGGCCCCAGGAGAATGCGAAAAATGCGATATAGGCGTTGGCCGCCAATAGCGCGTAGAAGCCGTTGTTTCCTTCAAGCATCAGATCGCCGCTCGCATTTACGCCTGCTGTGCCGAAAAGAAGTGCGAGAGCGCCAAGCATCACTGCCTGGCCCAACGCACCTACAAGCAGCAACGGTTTTCGTCCGACCCTGTCGACAAGAGCTATAGCCACGAAAGTAAAGACCACGTTCACCGAACCGCTGATCACGTTCTGCAAGAGTGCGTTCTCTTCGGTAAATCCGGCAGCCTGCCAGAGTGTAGCACCGTAATAGAAAACGACGTTGATGCCGGTGAACTGCTGCAATGCCGCCAGACCTACGCCGACCCAGACGATGGGGTGAATCTTGCCGGTATGCTTGCTGATGACGTCACCGAGGCTGGGCTTGCTGCCTTCGATGAGCGTTGACTTGATGTCTATTACCTTTGCCTGTGCATCGACGTTATCGGAAAGACTCTGTAGAACGCCCTTGGCCTGGTCCAGCTTTCCGGCCGCGACAAGATAACGGGGAGATTCCGGGATGAAGAAAAGAGCAACGAAAAAGATCGACGCCGGGATGATTTCCATCCAGAACATCCATTGATAGGTCTCAAATCCGCCCCATAGCAACGCGCTGGCGCCGCCGGAAATGCCGGCAAGCCAGTAATTGCTGAGAAACGCGGCAAAAAGCCCGATCACGATCATCAGCTGTTGCAGCGTTGCCAGGCGCCCCCGGATTGCTGCCGGAGCAATTTCGCTGATGTATGCCGGAGCAAGAATGCTTGCGGCGCCTACGGCAAGACCGCCGAGAATGCGGGCAACAACGAATTGAAGAGAGTCCGCCGCGATTCCCGAACCCCATGCACTCACGATGAAGGCGATAGCCGTCATCATCATGACCGGTTTTCGGCCGACTTTATCAGCAAGATTGCCGGCAAAGAAAGCACCTGCTGCACAACCCAGCAGCATCGAAGCCACATTGAACCCTGTGCCGACGGCGTCGGAGTCGAAGGCAAGTTGCAGCGCGTCGACCGTTCCGTTGATGACACCACTGTCGAAGCCGAACAGGAAGCCTCCGATAGCAGCAACGACAGACAGGAACAACACCCGCGCTATATTGCCAGTACCCTCGATTACCGCCTCGTCCATGTCTTTCATGTTCATCCCCGTAGTTGGAATTATTGTTGATGCTGATCGATGTGCTGCTTTTTTGAAAGCAGCCTGGCTTCTGCAAACAGCCTATCGAAAGCATCGGGAGTATAAACGGCATAATTCTCGATTTCCACTGACGCTGGTGCCGGGGTTCGACCCGGTTGGCCCGAGATGCACCCAAAAAAGCCCGGTAATGCGCACAGCACGCGCCCCGTCATGGGACTGGCGTTGCCGTAGAATCCACTGCCATGACTATGGTCGAGAAAATGCTGATTGCGCTGGTGGTGATCCTGGCCGTGCCCTGGCTGGTGTGGCGGCTGGGCCGCACCGAGCGCTGGGCGCCGTTGGTGGTGGTCCAGATCCTGACCGGCATTGTGCTGGGTCCCGGGCTGCTCGGCGCGGCGTTTCCCGAAGTCTATCGCTGGTTGTTCACGCCCGAGGTGATCGGCGCGCTTGGCGGAATCGCGACCTGGGGCGTGATGCTGTTTGTCTGGATCGCCGGCATCGAACTGGACCTGCACCAGGTCTGGCACCGCCGCCGCGATACCCTGACCACGGTATCGCTGGCGACCAGCCTCCCGATGCTGGCCGGCGCGGCAGTGGCCGCGGCCATGCTATGGCACAGTCCGGGCTGGATCGGTGCAGCTGCCCAGAACTGGCAGTTCGTCGCCGCGATCGGGATGGCCTGTGCGGTTACCGCGCTGCCGATCCTGATCCTGTTCATGGAGAAACTCGACATCCTGCGCAGTCCGCTGGGCCAGCGCGTGCTGCGCTACGCGAGCCTGGAAGACATCGCGATATGGGCGGTGCTGGCGCTGATCCTGCTCGACTTCGACCGTCTCGGGCGCCAGTTGTCGTTCTTTCTCGCGTTCGGAATCGCCGCGGCCGGTCTGCGCCGGCTGATGCCGCGGCTGGAGGGCAGTGATCGCTGGTTCCTGGCCCTGGTCTGGCTGGCGCTGTGCGGACTGGCCGGCGACTGGTCCGGACTGCATTACATGGTCGGGGCTTTCCTGGCCGGCACGGTGCTCGAGTCTGACTGGTTCGGCCAGGAGGCCGTGGATCGTCTGCGCCACCACGTGTTGCTGATCCTGATGCCGGTTTTCTTTCTCTCCACCGGGTTGAGAACCGAGTGGGCGCTGGGCGGGATTGCGGTGCTGGTTGCAGCCTTGGCGCTGCTGGCAGCGGCGGTCGGCGGCAGGCTGGCCGGGGTTGCACTGGCCGCACGCAGGCTGGGATGGCCGCCGGGTGAAGCGCGCCTGGTCGGCTGGCTGCTGCAGACCAAGGCGCTGATCCTGATCATCTTCGCCAACATCCTGCTGGACCGGCAGGTGATCGGTAACGAGACCTTTACCGCATTGGTGCTGATGGCGACGTTCAGCACCATGCTGACCATCCCCATGGTGACCTCCGGGCCAGGTCTGCAGGCCGCCGCCGCGGTCAGGACAACAGATTGACGCAATCGCTTGCCAGGGCGCCGATGCGACTCCAGTCGTGCTCCCTTACCGCGTCGGTCGGCACCATCCAGGAACCGCCCACGGTCATGACATTTGCCTGCCGCAGGTAATCGGCCGCATTGGCGCCGGAAATTCCGCCGGTCGGGCAGAACCTGATGGCGGGAAACGGTCCGCGCCAGCTCTTGAGTGCCGCGATGCCGCCGGCGGCTTCGGCCGGAAAGAACTTGAAGCGGGACCAGCCGAACTCCATCCCGACCATGATTTCGCTCGCCGTCGCCACGCCGGGAAGAAACGGAATCCTGCCGTTCAGCGCGGCGCGGTAAAGGGCAGGCGTTCCGCCTGGCGATATCGCGAATGCCGCCCCGGCCGAGGCCACGCGCTCGAGATCATTTTCATCCATGACGGTGCCGGCCCCGACGATCATGCCCTCTACGGCGTCATTCATCGCGCGAATGGCCTCCAGCGCCGCCGGCGTGCGCAGTGTGACCTCGACCACCGGCAGTCCGGCCTGGAACAACGTCTCGGCCAGCGGCGCCGCGGTCTCCAGGTCGTGAATGGTCAGCACCGGCAGCACCGGCGCGGCGTTCAGAATCGTGTCGATATCGGAATTCATGGTGGTCATCGGTATTGGGCCGGGTATGGTTGTTGGTTGTTAGTGGTCAGTAGTCAGTAGTCAGTAGTCAGTAGTCAGTAGTCAGTAGTCAGTAGTCAGTAGTCGGTAGTCGGTAGTCGGTAGTCGGTAGTCGGTAGTCGGTAGTCGGTAGTCGGTAGTCGGTAGTCGAAAAAACCGAGACCCTCCGATTACCGATTGCCGATTTTGCCTTTCCGGAAAACCGAAACCGGAAACCGTCTTTTCCGACTTCCGACTTCCGTCACCCCCGGTCCTTCAGCGCCAGCGCAGCGCCCAGCAGGCCGGGCTCGGGATGCGCGACCAGTGCCACCCGTACCCGTTCCAACCAGGCGGCGAAACGCCCCTTGTCGAGAAAACGTTCGACGAACGCGCTGGCGCGCAGAAAACTGGCGAATCTGGGCGCCATGCCGCCGGCGACCGCGACCGTGCGCGCACCGTGAATCAGCGCGCAGTCGCCGGCAAAACTGCCGAGGATGGCGCAGAATCGGGCCAGTGACCGGCGGGCCAGAACGTCGTCTCCGGCCAGCGCCAGCCGAACGATGTCGGCAGGAGACATGAACGACGCTGTCGGGGTTTCGCGCTTGGACGGCGGTCTGCCCCCCAGCGCGGCGTGGATACGCGACAGCCCGTCGCCTGACAATACGCGCTCGACTGAAACGCGGCCGTGGCGCGCCATCAGCCATTCGTGCAGGTCTCTTTCCTCGCTGCCCTGCGGTGCGAAGCTGACGTGGCCGCCCTCGGTTTCGATGACGTGCCAGGCGTGCACGTCGAATTCGGTAATCAGTGCGACCCCCATGCCTGTGCCGGGGCCTATCACGCTGATCGGAGCCAGAGGCCGGTTGTGCTCACCCCGATGAATGATCGTCTTCTCATCGTCACGCAGCGCCGGAATCGAGCGTGCCGCGGCGCCGAAGTCGTTGAGCACCAGCAACTCCTCAAGCCCCAGTTCGGACTCGAGTTCCGAACGGCTGAACGACCATGCCCGGTTGGTCAGACGAATTTCGTCGGCGGTCACCGGAGATGCCACGGCGATGGCCGCGCGGCGCACCGGCGGTCGGTCTTCGATCTGCGCCAGGTAATGACGCGCGGCATGCTGCAGGCTGGCGAAGCGGTCGGCGGAGAGTTTCCGTTCGTCGTGCAGCCGGGGCCTGGTGGTACCGTCCAGATCGGCCAGCGCAAAGCGCGCGTTGGTGCCGCCGATATCAGCGACCAGCACCACGCCGTCCGCGACGGCCTCGGGCACGACATGAATTGCTGCGGGAACCGATCCCGAGGCCCCCGACATGCGCCCATCGGTGAGTATTGCGACATGCTGCCCGCGGTCCTGCAGGACCTGCAGCGTGGGCGTGAGCTTGTGCAGTTCGGGCATGCCGTTGGCGCGTGGGCCCTGGCCGCGCACGACGGCCACGAAATCCCCGTCCAGGCTGCCGTCGCGAAATGCATCCAGCAGCTCGTCCTGCGAATCGAAGACCCGCGCCGGCGCCTCGACCCGACGGTGCTCGGGCGCGACCGCGGAAATCTTGATGATGGCGCGCCCGAGGTTGCCCTTGAGCAGCCGGATGCCGCCTTCGGACGAGAATGGCGCATCCGCACCGCGCAGGATATCGTCGTCCCTGGATTGTTTCGGCGGCGCTTTCCAGCTTAGCCGGCTGCCGTCGAGAAAAGGTTCCTGGGCCTGGGCATGCAGGTCGCCGCCGTGCACGGTTCGGATGTCGGGATGCATCATCCCGGCCTCGAGCAGTTCACGGATGACAAAGCCCATGCCGCCGGCTGCGTGAAAGTGGTTGACATCGGCCTGGCCGTTGGGGTAAAGATGGGCCAGCAGAGGCGTGGCGCGCGAGATTTCGTCGAGGTCGTTCCAGTCGATGATCAGCCCGGCCGCACGCGCGATCGCAACCAGGTGGATGGCGTGGTTGGTGGACCCGCCGGTTGCCGACAGCCCGACCATCGCATTGACAATGGCCTTTTCGTCGACCGTGCGGCCGATCGGCGTATAGAAGTCGCCGCGTGCGGTGATGTCGCAGGCGCGTTCGGCCGCGGCCAGCGTCAGCTGTTCGCGCAGCGGCGTGTTCGGGTTGATGAACGCGGCACCGGGCAGATGCAGGCCCATCACTTCCATCATCATCTGGTTGGAGTTGGCCGTGCCGTAAAAAGTGCATGTCCCGGGCGCGTGGTAGGACTGCGATTCGGCTTCCAGCAGTTCCTGCTGGGTCGCCTTGCCCTCGGCATGAGCTTTTCTCACGCGCGCTTTTTCCTGGTTGGGCAGGCCCGAGGGCATTGGTCCGGCCGGCACCAGTACGACCGGCAGGTGGCCGAATGCGAGTGCGCCGATCAGCAATCCAGGCACGATTTTGTCGCACACGCCCAGCATCAGCGCGGCGTCGAACGTATTGTGCGACAGCGAAACCGCCGTGGCCTGTGCAATTACGTCGCGCGAGAACAGCGATAGCTCCATGCCGGGCTGGCCCTGGGTGACGCCGTCGCACATGGCCGGTACGCCGCCGGCAACTTGCGCGGTGCAACCCTTGCTGCGGGCGGCCAGCTTGATCAGTGCCGGGAAACGTTCCAGCGGCTGGTGCGCCGAGAGCATGTCGTTGTAGGCAGTCACAATGCCCAGGTTGGGTTGTCTGAGCGCCATCAGTGTCGGTTTGTCTTCGCCGGAGGCGGCAAATGCATGGGCCAGGTTGCCGCAGCTGATCCGGCTGCGGGCAAGACCCGCGTCGCCGGCGCGGCCGATGCGCTCGAGGTAGTCCTGTCGTGAGACAGCCGAGTTCTTGCGGATTCGGTCCGTCACTTGTTCGATGGTCGGATGCATCAGGGGCTCCAGTGGATTTCAAGTGCTGCGCCGGCGTGTTGCAGAAGCGCCGAAACCGGGTACTGCTGCCGGTCGGGGCAGTTCATCGCGCGTTGCAGCAGATCGCGTTTTTCGTCGCCGCGTATCAGCAAAAACAGGCGTCGACTGGTCGATATTCGTGACAGCGTAAGCGAAATTCGCACAAACGGTGCATCCGCCGGCATCGGCGACGGACGAATGATGACCGCCGAGGCCCGATAATCCGGGTTGAGCGCCTCATCTACGCCTGCGGCACCGGGAAACAGCGATGCGAAATGTCCGTCGGTGCCCATTCCGAGCACGCAGGCATCGAAGGGTTCCTGCAACTCTGCCAGCGTTGCCTGTGCAACGGTGAGATCGGGGTCTTGACTCGGCCGCTCGGGGGTCAGGGCGCGAAAGTTCGCGGTCGTGCCGGAAAATGCTTCGCGCATAACCCGGAGGTTGCAAGCGTCGTGGTCGTGCGCAACCCAGCGGTCGTCGCCGGGTAGCAGTATGATTTGCGACCAGTCCAGTTCACGCTCGGCAAAGCGGCGATAGATGGGTATCGGCGTCGAGCCGCCGGCCAGCGCCAGCACGGCGGTTCGCCTCTTCTCCATAGCTTCGGCACAGGTTAGCAAAAGCATTTGGGCGATCGTGCCGGCGAGGCTTTCAAAGTCCGGATGTTCGATAGTTTGCATCGGGGTGCCTCCGCGCTATTCGCGCCAGCTGTGGCCGTGACGTTCGCTCAGCACCACGGCGCTGGACGGTCCCCAGGTGCCGGCAGGGTACTTGCGCGGCGTGACATCGTTGGCCTTCCAGCCTTCGAAGATCGTGTCCACCCATTGCCAGGCGGCCTCGACTTCGTCGCGCCGCACGAACAGCGTTCCGTTGCCGTCGATCGCGTCGAGATACAGACGCTCGTAGGCCATCCGCCGTCGCACGCCGTCGAATGCGTTATGCCGGTCGAGATCGAGCGCGACCTGCGAAAGTTGCACCCCGTCGCGATCAAGCCCCGGTTTCTTGTTCATGAGGCACAGCGAGATGTGCTCCTCGGGTTGCAGCCGGATGATCAGCGCGTTTGGCTTGATGCTGGACCGGTCGTGTTGAAAGATCGAGTGCGGCACGGGGCGGAAGCGGATGTAGATTTCGGTCAGGCGCTTCGGTAGCCGCTTGCCGGTGCGCAGATAGAATGGCACGCCGGACCAGCGCCAGTTGTCGATGTGGGCCCGCAGCGCGACAAAGGTCTCGGTATCGCTGTCGCGGCCAAGTTCATCGAGGTAGCCGGGTACTGCCTCGCCGTCGATCGCGCCGGCGCTGTACTGGCCGGACGCGCTGCAGCTTTCCGATTCCCTGCCGTCGATGGGTCGCAGCGATCTCAGGACCTTGAGCTTTTCGTTGCGCACGGCGGTCGGATCGAATCGCGCCGGCGGTTCCATGGCCGTCAGGCACAGAAGCTGAAGGACATGGTTCTGGACCATGTCCCGCATGGCGCCGTATTCGTCGTAGTAGCCGGCACGGTCCTCGAGCCCGACGGTTTCGGCCACGGTGATCTGGACCTGCTCGATATGCTGAGAATTCCACAACGGCTCGAAAAGAGCATTACTGAATCGCAGCGCGAGCAGGTTCTGAACACCCTCCTTTCCGAGGTAGTGGTCAACCCTGTAGATTTGCTGTTCGGCGAAGGACTGTCCGATGCAGTCGTTGATTTCCATCGAACTGAGCAGATCGTGACCAATCGGTTTCTCCATCATGACCCGCGCGTTTTCGCCGTTCAGGCCGGCGCGAGCCAAGCCGCTGCAGATCGCCGGGTACCAGCTGGGAGCGGTTGACAGATGGAACAGTACATCACCGTCGCCGCGGCGCTGGTCGACATCGGCCGTGAACGTGTCCAGCGAGGCTTCCGATGACAGATCGACGGGCAGGTAATCGATGCGAGACAGCAGCCGGTCCATAGCTTCAGTCCAGTCTTCGCGGTCGTCGTCGAGCTGCTGGACCAGTAGTTCGTGTGCCTGGCTGCGGAATTCATGGCGCGTCAGCTCGGTGCGCGCCGCACCAAGAATGGCGAGCCGGTCCGGTAGCAGGCCGTCGCGCTCGAGACCGAGCAGCGAAGGCAGCAGCATGCGTTGTGCCAGGTCGCCAGTGGCGCCGAAAATTACCAGAAGTGTCGCGGGTCGGGCATTCATCAATGAGTCCAATTCGAGTCCTTGTATCCAGGGGGCTGGCTGATCCGGGTCTGTCGCCGGTCGGCGCCGCGTTGGCCATATGGTGCCAGATTCGATGGTCTAGATTCGAGCCGATTGATCCCGGTACCGGAAGCTGGTGAACCCGCCTTATTCACCACCCGACCTATTGTGGCACCGCCAAGCCCCGCGTCTGCGGCGTTTCGCTCGGTCACGCATCCTCAGCGGACAGGCGAGTACGCTTCCGGTGCGTATCGTCGTGGAACGCCCCAGCCACCGCACCTGGCGGCACCTCGCAACGCAGGGGTGGTGAATAAGGCGGGCTGAAACGACCGGGATTTATGTGCAGTTCGGTGATGGCCCAAAGTCGCTCGTGTGGCCGGTTTACCCCAATATTGGGGTTTGCGCTAACGATTCATCCTCTCCCCCAGCCCATAAAAAAGCCCGGCATTCGCCGGGCTCTTCGATTGGCTGGGGGAGAGGGATTGACGGCGCGGCTGGTGCCGCTTGCCCTTCGGGCTGGACGGCCTTCGGCCGCTGCATCGAACTCGGCTTCGCCTCGGTTAGAACCAATTTTTGATTTGCGGGGGTTCGAACCCCTCTCCCCCAGCCCATAAAAAAGCCCGGCATTCGCCGGGCTCTTCGATTGGCTGGGGGAGAGGGATTCGAACCCCCGCTGACGGAGTCAGAGTCCGTAGTCCTACCGCTAGACGATCCCCCAGAAGATCGTGCGTGTGGCGATATTGGGGACTTGATCCCTTCCGGTCCATTCACTGAAGCCGAAATGGCCAGGTCCAATCGCCGGCTGCCTTCGATTCGGGGTCGGAAGACCGGTGCAGGAATTCCGTGCACCGGTATTTCGAACCGGTCCGACAGCGTAAGCTGCGAATTAGCGCTTGGAGTATTGGGTTGCCTTTCGTGCTTTGTGCAAACCGATTTTCTTGCGCTCGACCGCGCGAGCGTCGCGGGTCATGAACCCGGCCTGACGCAGGCTCGGCCGCAGATTTTCATCATATTCGGTCAGGGCTCGGGCCAGACCCAGTCGCAGCGCGCCGGCCTGTCCGGTGGTGCCGCCGCCGGAAACCGTTGCATGGATGTCAAACTTGTCGGAAAGTTCGACCAGTTCCAGCGGCTGCCGGGCGATCATGCGCGCGGTCTCGCGGCCGAAGAATTCTTCCAGCGGTTTCTTGTTGACGATGATCTGGCCGGTTCCGCGGCGCAGAAAGACACGCGCCGTCGATGTCTTGCGTCGACCCGTGCCGTAGTATTGTTCAGTTGCCATGATCTAAATTCCCGTTCGAAGTCCTGTCGGCCTGACGGTCAGTCAAGCGCTTGCTGGTATTCACAAATCCAGTGCGCGAGGCTGCTGCGCCTCGTGCGGATGCTCAGCGCCGGCATAGATCTTGAGCTTTTTGAGCATGGCTCGGCCCAGAGGATTCTTGGGCATCATGCCCTTGACCGACTGCTGTATGACGCGGTCCGGATGCTTGGCCAGCAGCTTCTCCAGCGTCACCGACTTGAGATTGCCGATATACCCGGTATGGTGGTAATAGACCTTGTCGGTCATCTTGCGACCGGTCACTGCGACCTTGTCGGCGTTGACAACCACGACATA
>JAIVHD010000223.1:2799-3839 GCA_020201235.1 Lysobacteraceae bacterium | reverse complement strand
CCTGAATAACCTACCAGGCGCCGACCACATAGCGGTCTGCCATGCGACAGAAGTTGCGGCGCCTGAGTTCGGTCAGCAAGCTGGGCCGCGTGCTCATGGGACTGTCACCTGCACATCGAGACCCGGAGCGCCGGCTAGCTTCTTGTCCCGTGTAACCAACGTTGCACCCAACAGGCGAGCCAGCGCCACGTAAGCGGCGTCGTACGCGCTGACGTTCTTGCGCAAGGACCAGATACCTTGGCGCAGGCTGTGGTGCCGATAGCGTCGGATGCGCAGTGCTTGTAAAAGCTCGACGACCTGCGTGCGACTTGGCGGAATCGCGCCGTCCTGATCGAGCCGGCGCAGTGCCTGCAGGACCTCGACATCGAGCAGCTCAGGCGACGCCAGGACGCTGTCCCCCGCCCAAAAAAGCGCTTCGATCGGCTGCGGTCGAAATCGCCCGATCAAGTCGACGACGACCGACGCGTCGACAACCAGAACCTGGCTCACGCCGCGTCACGCTCGCGACGAATCAACCCGGCCGATGATTTCTTCATGGCGAATGGCTCGGCTTGCTCCAGCTGTTCGCGCAGTTCCTGCTCCGAAGGCAGCGCCAGCATTGCCTGCAACTCTTCCAGGATCAGCTCGCTCATGCTCTTGCCCGCCAGTGCCGCACGCGCCTTGAGCGCGCGGTGGGCCCCCACCGGGACATTGCGGATCTGAATCATACTTGACATGTGTTCATCCTTTTTTCATGTTTTTCACATGGTATCATGTCATCCGTACTCCAAGGATGCAGTCCGCGTAAGGTCTGGCCCCGCTGTGAGTCCAGCCCATGCTTACCCAAACTCTCGAACAGAAGCCTCAAGGGACCTCTTTCATCGATACCGCCTGCCGGATCGATCGTCTACAATAGAGTTGGCAAGGGGCTGACTCTGGCAGGCGATTTACGATGTGGGCAATGCACACCGGATGGGTGCTGATCAGTATTGTTCTTGGAATTACAGAGTGTTTTGCGCAAGAGATCTTGTTCGTGCGTGGTGCTGATCGCTCAGGCGGAT
>JAIVHD010000223.1:1512-2671 GCA_020201235.1 Lysobacteraceae bacterium | reverse complement strand
TATTTCTCTGGACGACTACGACGTCCTCTCGTAGTCGAGGATGCAGCACTTGTGGTCGTCGGAGCCAGAAACAATACACGCGTCAATACGCCGCCTTTTGGTAACGACAACCAGGGCCAGACAAGGTCGGTCGACGAGTTCGACAGCGCCCTGGTGGCCATCAACGCAGACGCTGGCCGAATCGCAGGTCATTTCGATCGCAATACGTTTTTCAATTTGAACGGCGCGGGTACCGATATCAACCGGTTCGACAATCGGACCTATGCCATCAATCTTTTCACATGGCTCGCCACAGCAACCGAGGACGTCGTCTTCACCGACAGTTTCATCGATCAACCCTGAAGAGCCTCCGCGCTTCAGTCGGAGCAGTTTCTACGGGAAGGGCATTTGCGGATCCTCGGCCGTAGTTTGGCATCGTCCATGGCCGTTCGGGTAATCTGAAGCATGTCTCAATTCATAAAGACGGGGTCATCATGCTCAAATGTGCTTTTCTGCCGTTGGCATTTCTCGCGCTGTTTCTGGCCGGCATGAACGCCCGAGCCGACAGCGGTCAGATCGATGAAGCTACTGCGGAGCGCTTCGCCGTCCTCGCACTGGCCTGTGTCGACAAGGAGTACCCCAATCTGATTCATCACGTCATGGCCAGCGACGACGAGGTCGGGCCACCACGGCAACTAACTCCGAGCTTCTACGGTTGCTTTGATTGGCACTCGGCCGTGCACGGACACTGGCTGCTGGCCCGGCTGGCGCGACTGTTTCCAGAGAGCCACTTTGCCCAGCAGGCGCTGGACAAACTCGCCGCCAACCTGACCGAAGACCGGCTACTGGCCGAGGCCGCCTACATGGCCCATCCCGACCGCTCCGGCTTCGAGCGGCCGTATGGTCTGGCCTGGTTGCTGCAACTGGTTCACGAACTTGATGAGTGGGAGCATGAGCAGGCCAGTCAATGGCGCGAATGGCTACGCCCGCTGGAGGTCATTGCGATCAGGCGCCTGCACGACTGGATTCCAAACCTGTTCTACCCGATTCGCGGTGGCGAGCACTCCCAAACCGCATTTGCCTTCGGCTTGATCCACGATTATGCGCGCCACATTGGCGATCAGGCGACACTGGCCTTGCTCGAGGATGCCGCGGGACGCTTCTACCGGGCTGACAGCAA
>JAIVHD010000223.1:0-1441 GCA_020201235.1 Lysobacteraceae bacterium | reverse complement strand
CTTTTCTGCCTGGCTGGACGAGTTCCTGCCCGGCATTGGCCAGGAAAACTGGTTACCCGTCGCCGTGGTCACTGATCGCAAAGATGGCAAACTGGCCCACATCGATGGCCTCAATCTTTCGCGCGCCTGGATGCTCGAGGGCGCAGGGAATGCACTGCCATCAGACGATCCGCGTCGCACAACGCTGCAAACAAGCGCGGACGAGCATGCCACCGCCGGCCTGTCCGGCGTCAGCGACGAGCACTACTCCGGCAGCCACTGGCTAGCCAGCTTCGCCGTTTACCTGCTGACTCGACGGGGCGTCGTGAATCCCTGAATCGACGCTGGGGCTTGCCAGCTTTTCCGCCAAGCCCTACATCGCTGGCCCAGACTCCCCAATGAGGTGAAGCGTATGTGCCGGGTAGCTTGATCGACCGGGTACATCGAAAGTCGTGATCGGAGGGGTTGAGACAGTGCCTGACTACGCTGTGGTGAGGTCTTTCGGGGGATCGGTTGGTTCGACGGCTTGCTTGAAGACTCGTTTGACGCTCGCCGCGCAATGAAATTCAGCGGCTGGAAGATCACGTGGGTCGTCCCGTCACAGTACGGCGTTTTCAGCGTCTAGCCGATGTCGCCGCCTGTTGTCAGGGACAGTCGCTTTTCCGAGAGGGACGGGCGGCAGATGTAGCGGCACAGCCGCTCAAGTTTGTCGCGCTGGCAGGCTTTCAGCGCCACCCCAGCGTGCAAGGAAAATCTGGCCACGTTGCCGAGACCGCCAGTTGCCCAGTCCTCCTCATCGCAAGTCGGCCATGCGGCGCGCGCCGCAACCGGGACAGAAGCCGCGTCGCTTGCAGCTGAACGCCAGCAAGTGCTCGGCGTGGCAGGTGTCGCATCGAAGGCGCAGGAAACCGTTGTCCAGGCGACCGCATTGCAGCTAGCCGTCGAATGCCTGACGCACATGGACGGGCGGCTTCTTGTCGGCCTCGGTCAGGGATTGCCTGGGTTTACAGTAGTGACCCGGCCAGTAGTGGCCCCACGCACTGCGCTTTGCCGATTCGATTTTCACTGACCCTGGAGCATTATATGAAGCTAGAAATCATGTCTCACCTACTGGAGAAAAAATCATGAGCCCCGAAGCCATTCGCCTGGCCGCCGTTGCGGACGCCGTCGCCACGGAAGAAGACGCCCTTTTCAGTGATGAAGCGCGCTTAGTGCGCGACACACTGATCGAGCGCGGACTCGAAACACCAATGATCGACAATGGCTTGACCGCCGACCAGAAGTATCAACGCATCGAGGCGCTGATGCGTGAGGTCGTGGAAACGCTTGGGCTCGATTTGAGTGACGACTCGCTGGCGGAGACGCCGCACCGCATCGCCAAGATGTACGTGCGCGAAATTTTCTCGGGATTGGACTACAGCGAATTCCCGAAACTCTCGCTGATCGACAACAAGATGGGCGT
>JAIVHD010000044.1:4551-16483 GCA_020201235.1 Lysobacteraceae bacterium | reverse complement strand
CACCCATGACCCGTCAAATGCGCGCGTTGGTCAAGCCAGAAGCAGCACCCGGCCTGGTACTGCGCGAAGTCGCGGTGCCGTCGCCCGGCCCGGGCGAGGTCCTGGTGCGTCTCGAAAAAACCGCGATCTGCGGCACCGATCTGCACATCTATAAGTGGGATGAGTGGGCGCAGCGAACGATCAAGCCGCCGTTGGTCATCGGCCACGAGTTCGTCGGCCACATCACCGAAATCGGCGTCGGCGTACGCGGCTATGAGGAGGGTCAGCGGGTTTCGGCCGAGGGCCACGTGGTCTGCGGCGTTTGTCGCAACTGCCGCGCCGGCAAGCCGCACCTGTGCCCGCACACGATCGGCATCGGCGTCAATCGCGATGGCGGCTTTGCCGAATACGTGGTCGTGCCGGCCACCAACCTCTGGCCCATTCCGGATGAGATTCCGAGCGCGGTCGCGGCATTTTTCGACCCGTTCGGCAACGCCGCCCACTGCGCTTTGCAATTCGACCTGGTCGGAGAGGATGTGCTGATTACCGGCGCCGGGCCGATCGGCATTATCGCCGCCGGAATTGCCCGGCACGTCGGCGCGCGCCATATCGTCATCAGTGATGTCAACGACTATCGCCTCGACCTGGCACGCGAAATGGGCGCGACCCGGACCATCAACGTTCGCCGCGAGCGCTTGCTCGACATCGTCGACGAGCTCGACATCGACGGCTTCGACATCGGCATGGAGATGTCGGGCAACCCGCAGGCCTTTAATGACCTGCTCAAGTCCATGTACCATGGCGGCAAAGTCGCGCTGCTGGGATTGTTGCCCAGCGGCACGGCGATCGACTGGGACCAGGTGATCTTTAAAGGTCTGGAAATGCACGGCATCTACGGGCGCCGGATGTATGAGACCTGGTACAAGATGACCCAAATGGTATTGACCGGCTTTCCGCTGCACAAGGTGCTAACCCATCAGATTGCGATCGATGATTTCGAAACCGGCTTCGACCTGATGGCTCGCGGCCAGTGCGGCAAGGTCGTCTGCGACTGGACCGGCGAGATCGGCTGAACCAAAATGCATGAACCGCAGATTACGCAGATTGACGCAGATTAAAATAAAGAAGCATGCAATCAATGCATTAGAAACCTTTGCGAGAAATATTCACTCTTCCGAGGTTTTCTTGGCAGTTTTCAATCTGCGTGAATCTGCGTAATCTGTGGTTCCTCAAAAAAGGCTTTAGAATCGGGGCCAATAACAATGACAGACACAGTCACCTACGAACGACTGAAATCCGAACTCGCCGAGATCGAATCGGCCGGCTTGTACAAGCGCGAGCGGCACATCACCACCCCGCAGCGCGTGGCGATTCGAACGGCCGCGCGCGGCGAGGTGCTGAACTTCTGCGCCAACAACTATCTGGGCCTGGCCGATAACGCCGAGATCATCAAGGCGGCCCGGCAAGCGCTGGACGATCACGGCTTCGGCATGGCGTCGGTTCGTTTTATTTGCGGCACACAGGACCTGCACAAAGAGCTCGAGCACGTCATCGCCGAGTTTCACGGCAAGGACGACGCGATCCTGTATGCAGCCTGCTTCGATGCCAACGGCGGCCTATTCGAACCGTTGCTGGGCCCGGAGGATGCAATCATTTCCGACGCACTGAACCACGCATCGATCATCGACGGCATTCGGCTGTGCAAGGCCGAGCGCCATCGCTATGCCAATTCCGATATGAACGAGCTCGAGCACGCGCTGAAAAAGACGCAGGACAAGCGCACGCGACTGATTGCAACCGACGGCGTGTTCTCGATGGACGGCACGGTTGCCCGGCTTGACGAAATCACCCAGCTGGCGGATCGCTACAACGCGCTGGTGATGGTCGACGACTGCCACGCGAGCGGCTTTTTCGGCCCCACCGGCCGCGGCTCGCCCGAATACCACGGCGTGCTCGACAAAGTCGACATCATCACCTCCACGCTGGGCAAGGCGCTGGGCGGCGGCATGGGCGGCTTTACAACCGCACGCCAGCCGGTGATCGATATCCTGCGTCAGCGCTCGCGGCCGTACCTGTTCTCAAACTCGCTGGCACCACCACTGGTCGCGGCAAGCCTCAAGGTCTTTGAACTCCTGAACGAGTCGAGCGCCCTGCGCGACAAGCTGGCGGCCAATACCCGCTATTTCCGCCAGGCGATGACCGATGCCGGCTTCGACATCAAGCCGGGCGAACATCCGATCGTGCCGGTCATGCTTTACGATGCGCCGCTGGCGCAGAAAATGGCCGACGCACTGCTCGACGAAGGGATCTACGTGATCGGCTTTTTCTATCCGGTGGTTCCAAAAGACCAGGCCCGCATTCGCCTCCAGATCTCGGCGGCCCACGAGCGCCAGCACCTCGATCAGGCGGTTGATGCCTTCACACGGATCGGACGAAAACTCGGGGTTATCCGATAGTCCGGCAAAGGCCTGATTGATCGATGGATACGGGGATCATCGCAGCGCGCGTATCGCTGGATGAAGAATTCGACAGGCTGCTAGGCGAGATTGATCTCGCGGATGCGCTGTTGCAGGAAATCATCCGAGGAGATTGGTTGCGGATAGCGATTCGGGTGGTCTGCATCGATGCACCCGGGAAGGGTTTCGATCATGAAATCCGGATTCGGATGCAAAAAGAACGGAATCGAATAGCGCGACCTGCGCGCAGCCTCACCAGCGGGGTTGACCACGCGGTGCGTGGTTGACGCATAGACATGATTGGTCAACCGTTGCAGCATGTCACCTACATTGACAATAATCGTGCCCGGTAGCGTCGTGACCGGCACCCATTGACCTGTGCGATTGAGGATTTCAAGACCCTGCTCCCTGGAGCCGATCAGCAGGGTGATGAGGTTAATGTCTTCGTGGCGGGCTGCCCTGACGGCACCGGGCACAGCATTACGAATCGGCGGATAGTGAATCGGGCGAAGAATCGAATTACCACGGTCGACTTTGCTAGAAAACCAGCCGCTGTCGAGGCCCAGGTCCAGCGCAATGGCTGATAACAATCGCTGTCCAAGGTTGTCCAATCCACCATACAGCGCAAGTGCTGCATCACGGAAGCCGGGTACTTCTTCCGGCCAGACATTGGGCAACAGAATATCCGGATACGGGTTTTCGCCTTGCAGTTCGCGCCCGACATGCCAGAACTCTTTCAGATCCGGCACATCATGATCTTTTGCCTGCTCTATACCAACGCCGGTGTAGCCGCGTTTTCCGCCGCCACCGGGCTGATAATAGCGCCGCTTGAGCGATTCTGGCAGCGCGAAAAACTGCTTGAAAGCATCGTAGGCCTGCTCAATCAACTGCGGGTCCAGCCCGTGTCCGGTAATTCCGGCAAAGCCGTATTCGCGGTAGGCCGTTCCAAGCGCGCGGGTAAATGAGTCTGGATAGCCGCAGAATTCCTCCAGGTCAAGCACCGGAATGCCATATTTCTCAATCACGGCATCGTGACCGGCAGTCGAATCGCCTTCAGCCGGCTTAACCTCATCTTTGCTCATTCAAGCCTCCTTGACGCACGACTTCCGCCAGTTCTTCAGCCAGCGCGCAGATCTGCGCTTGATCTCGCCCCTCGACCATCACGCGAACGACCGGCTCGGTCCCCGAAGGCCGAAGCACAACGCGACCGACGCCGCCGAGTTGCTTCTCGGTCCGCGCGACGGCTTCGGCGAGCGTTCGATCCTGATCAACCTGGCGCCGTGCCGCGCCGTTGACCGGGACGTTGATGATGATCTGCGGGTATTTTGTCATGCCTTCGGCCAGCGAGGCCAGCGGCTTTCCGGAGTCGACCACCGCCTCGAGCACCTGCAGCGCGCTGACGATTCCGCAGCCGGTCGTCGCCCGGTCCAGGCACAGGATATGCCCCGATGCCTCACCGCCGAGCAGCCAGTCGCGAGCGATCAGCTGCTCGTGCACATAGCGATCGCCAACACGTGAACGAACGAACTCAATGCCAATGCCATCGAACGCTTCCTCAAGCCCAAAATTGCTCATGACGGTGCCGACCACCCCGCCCTTCAGGGCATCGCGCTCGGCGCGCGCGCGCGCCAGCACGAACAAAATCTGGTCGCCGTCGATCAGTCGGCCGCGGTGGTCGGCCATCAGCACCCGGTCGCCGTCGCCATCGAAGGCAATCCCGAGATCCGCGCCGCAATCCAGCACCCGCTGGCACATTGCCTCTGGATGCGTCGAGCCACAATCCCGGTTGATGTTCAGACCGTCGGGCTCATGATGCATGGCGATCACCGCCGCACCAAGCTCGCGAAATACGTCCGGCGCGACTCGATAGGTGGCACCGTTGGCGCAATCGACCACCAGCCTTAATCCATGCAAGCGAGTCCCGTAGGTGACTGTGCCCTTGCAGTATTCAACATAACGCCCGGTCGCATCCTCGATCCTGCGGGCCTTGCCGAGACAATGCGGCAGCACATGGGTCATCGGTTCATCCAGCATCGCCTCGATGCGTGCCTGAACCGCATCATCTAGTTTCTGGCCAATGCCATCGAAGAACTTGATGCCGTTGTCCTCGAACGGGTTGTGCGAAGCCGAAATAACGATTCCGGCGGCCGCGCTCATCGATCGGGTCATGTGGGCAATCGCCGGCGTCGGCATCGGGCCCAGCAGCAGCACATCAACGCCGGCTGCGGCAAATCCGGCCTCCAGCGCCGATTCGAACAGGTATCCCGAAATCCGCGTGTCCTTGCCGATCACAACACTTGCATGATCCGAACTGCCTTCGGACAGGACCTTTCCGGCGGCCCAGCCCAGTTTAAGCGCAAATTCTGCGGTGATCGCTCCTTCACCGACGCGGCCGCGGATTCCATCCGTGCCGAAATGGCTGAACTCACTCATTTTTATACGCCTCCCGACGGTCTGGCCCATACCGGGCTGCGGCACCTGCCGCGGTCATCCAATGGCAATGGCCTCGACCGCGTGCTGGCTGAGTCTTGCGCGGCCGCGATACCGCGCGCAAACAAACTCCGAATGGCTGATACGATCGTCGGCAGAACACGTAGGGGTTGATGGATAGGGCACAATGACATACACGACAGTTTAACCCACCTTATTCACCAAGCTGACGACTGCGGGGCAGCAAGGCCCGGCGTTCAGAGCGTTTGCGACCGTAATCAGAAAAATGGATGCAGGGTTTACTGGATTATCAAGGAGAGCAAAAATGCGCAGTGTCGACGCCTGGCTTGGCGAATATGCCGAAAGCCACCGCAACCCGACCAACAAGGTCATTCACTGGTTTTGCGTACCGCTAATCGTATGGAGCCTGACGGCGCTACTCTGGTCGGCTCCGTCACCACTGGCTGGGCTCAACTGGGCCGTGCTTCTGGCCGCACTGGCCCAAGCCTGGTATGTGGTGCTTTCGCCTCGACTATCGATCGGAATCGGACTGTTCCTGATGGCCTGCCTGGCGCTAAGCTACACCATCGACACGACACTGGCAGCGCCGCTTTGGCAGATCGCGCTCGGCGTATTCATCGTCGCTTGGATCGGCCAGTTCATCGGTCATCACATCGAAGGCAAGAAGCCCAGTTTCTTCAAGGATGTTCAATTTTTGCTGGTCGGACCGGCCTGGTTGATGGCTTTTATTTATCGCAGGGCGGGGTGGAGCTTTTAAGCCCGGCTTACCCATACAATCGCCACGAGGCGGTTTCAGGCCCCGAGGACAGGGCGTTTTCGTGACCGAGTGCCGCAGCAGCATACTCGCCGGGTCAGCCGCAGCATCGTTCACACGATGTGAGGACCTGAAAAATCGAGCACGCGCCCCGGAAACGCTGCTATACCGGGCAGCGTAGCGGTCTCACGCCGGAAATTTATGCAACAGATGGGTCAAGCTTCGTCGATATGCTCGGCGTAGGCCTCGGCGTCCATGAGTTCGTCCAGCTCCTTTTCGTCCGATGGTTTGACGGTAAACAGCCAGCCGTCAATGTAGGGGTCGCTATTGACGGTTTCGGGCGTATCCACCAGCAAGTCGTTCACGCTGATGACCTCTCCGGTGATCGGTGCATAGATATCGGAAGCGGCCTTGACCGACTCGACCACTGCGCAGGCTTCACCCTTGGTAACTTGCGAGCCTTCTTCCGGCAGTTCAACAAAGACCAGGTCACCCAGCTGTTCCTGTGCATGATCACTAACGCCGATACGAACCGTGCCGTCTTCCAGCAAATCGGCCCATTCGTGGGTTTCGGCGTAGCGCAATTCAGACGGGATGTCGTTCATTTCCGTTTCCTTAAATAGAAGTTCTTCTGGCAGAGATGGTGGCTGCCGTGGCAAGCGACCGGACAGATTCGACGATTTTAGCGGCAGTCAAGGCTGGCTGTCACGCGTTCATCAAACCTTTTCGCGGCTGGCCGTTGCGCACAAACGGCAATTTAACCACACGCGCGGCCAGTTTCTTGCCCCGCAATTCGACTTCAAGCGAGCCTTCGGCCTCGAGCGGAATCCTTGCAATGGCAATGGGGCACTCGAGCGTGGGGCTGAATCCGCCGCTGGTGACGCGCCCCGCTCCATGCTCGGTCGTGACCGCTGCGCCGCTCCTCGGAATGCCGCCGGACTCCAGCAGCAACCCGATTAGTTTATGTCCGACGCCGTCACTGTTTTGTTGCTCCAGGGCCGCGCGACCGATGAAATCGCGTTGTTCGGGCTCGAACGCGACCGTCCAGGACAGGTTGGATTCTAGCGGCGTGGTCTCGCGATCCATATCCTGGCCGTACAAATTCAGGCCGGCCTCGAGGCGCAGCGAGTCGCGCGCGCCCAGTCCGCAGGCGACGACGCCACGATCGGCAAGCGCGCGCCAGGTTGGATCGGCAAGCGCATTTGGCAAAATGATCTCACAGCCATCTTCCCCGGTATAGCCGGTCCGGGCGATGAACAGATCGTCATGGCCGAGCGAGCGGAACGGTTTCAAACCACTCAAGTCCGGCACATCGAGAACATCGATAACGTGGCCGATCGCATCTGGCCCCTGAACCGCGATCATGGCCAGATCATCGCGCTCACGAATGCTCAGGTCGTAGTCGACGAGTTGGCGACCGATCCACTCAAGATCGGACTCACGCGTGGCCGCGTTGACCACCAGGCGGTAGAAATCATCCTCGATCCGGTAGGTAATCAGGTCGTCGAGAATGCCGCCGCGCGGGTCGAGCATGCAGCCGTAAATCGCCTGGCCGGGCTCGCGAATCCGGTCGACGTCGTTGGCCAGCAGGTAACGCAGCGCCGCACGCGCATCCGCGCCCCGGATATCAACCACGGTCATGTGCGAGACATCGAACATGCCGGCGGCCCGGCGCACGCTGTGGTGCTCCTCGACCAGCGATCCGTAGCGAATCGGCAGCGACCAACCGGCGAATTCAACCATTCGCGCGCCCTGGTCCAGGTGAGCCTGATAAAGCGGTGTCGTACGTGCCATATGGCAATTCCGATGATGATTCAGCGCATAGTGTAGCGGGCGAGCGAGAACTTTTTTGCAGTGAACCTGCACCTGCGAGTACGCCGGCGCGTTCGGTCGTCAAACACCCAAGCCACGGCAGCTGGCGGCAACTCGTGACGGCGGGTGGTAAACAAGGCGGGCTTATGCGCCGCCGACCGCGGAGCCGGTTCGGCGCATCAATAAAATTGCCGGAATGGCGCCCAAAATCACCAGCACCAACGCCGGCATGGCCGCACGCTCCCACTGGCCTTCGGCGGTCAACTCGAAAATCCGCACCGCCAGGGTGTCCCAGCCGAACGGGCGCAACATCAGCGTGGCCGGCATTTCCTTGGCGATCTCGACCAGTGCCAGCAGAAAAGCCGTCACCAGCCCCGGCCGGATCAGCGGCAGCATCACGCGTCGCAACCTCTCCGACCGGCGCGCGCCGAGGCTTTGGGCAATTTCGAAGTATTCAGGCCGTATCCGCGCCGCCACACCTTCCAGCGGCCCCCAGGCCACGCGCACGAAGCGAATCACGTAGGCCGCCACCAGCGCCACAAGACCCCCGGCAAGCGCGGTCTGGAAAAGGTTATCCAGTCCGGTCAGGGCCAGCATGATGGCAACCGCTAGAACCGTCCCCGGGATGGCGTAGCCGGCGGCGGCAAGCTCGCCCAGCATCGCGATTCGACGGTCTGCTCGATAGGTTGCCAGCAACAGCAGCAGGCCGGCGGCGATGGTCGCGATCGCGCCGACTGCGCCCAGCAGCATGGTGTTCTTAATCAGTTCCAGGTAATCCGAACCCGGCAACTGGGCCAGCGATGGTGCCGCCCAGTACAGCAATTGAAGCGTGGGAATAACGACACCGACGGCCACGATCGCCAGTTGAGCGGCGGTCGCCAGCCATTTACCCGGGCCCGAAAGTACGATCCGGTGGGGATTGATGCGGCGTTCGTCGCGCCGCACCCGCGCCTGCCGGGTGGCGCGCTCGGCAAAAATCAGGACCAGCATGAACAACATCAGCAGCGAGGCCAGCTGGGTTGCCGCGCGCAGGTCGAACAGGCCCAGCCAGGTGCGGTAAATGGCGGTCGTAAACGTATCGAAGCCGTAAATCGAAACCGCGCCGAAATCAGCCAGCGTTTCCATCAGCGCCAGAGCCAGGCCGGCAACGATCGCTGGTCTGGCCGCCGGCAGACTGACCCGAAGAAAAACCCGAAGCGGCGTTTCTCCCAGACAGCGGCCGGCTTCGAACGCGACCAGACCACCGCTGGCGAACGATGCCCGGGCCAACAAATACACGTACGGAAAAAAGGCCAGGATAAGAATTGGGATAACGCCATACGGACCGGACACCCAGGCCAGCGCCTCCGGCGAAGTTCCAAAAGATTGCCGCAGCCAGGTCTGCACTGGACCGGCAAAATCGAGAAGCCCCAGATAAATAAACGCCAGCACGTAAGTCGGAAACGCCAGCGGAAGTATCAGCAGCGGATCGAGCCAGCGTCGTAGCGGATACTCGCAACATGCAGAAAGCCAGGCAAGACCAATGCCCAGCACGGTCACGCCGGCACCGACCGCTATCAGCAGCAGCAGGCTGTGGCCAACCAGGCGCGGCAGCAAATAGGTCGAGAGGTGCCCCCACAGTTCGGTATCGACGCGCACCCAGCTGACCAGCAGCATCACGATCGGCAGGCCGACCAGCACCAGCAACGGCACCATCAGGGCCAGCCGCCTGCGATCAAACCCGGGCTTTCGGACAGGCACCGGATCAAACCGCCCCGGACCATATGCGGCCGCAGTCGCGACCGGATGACTGACGCTACCGGCCACGCCGCTCAGGCAGCTCTTTCGCGCGGGGGCTGGGCCAACCCGCAGCTCGCATAGAGTCTACGTGCCCTGTCAGGCCTGGGGTCGGCAGGCCGGATTTTACTTTGTCGGTCGAATGCGCGACGAACGCACTCGCTCGGAAAATCCCGCGTGCCGCCCGTATGTTGCGTGCTCATTACGCGAACTCGGGCAGCCGTGCGGGTTAGCGCCATCCGGCCCGGTCCATCAGCTTGACCGCCTCGGCTTGGCGCGTTCCGGCCACGCGCAGATTAATCGAATCCGGCACAAAGTCTCCCCAGCGGTCAACCACAGGGTCGAGTTCAACGTCCTTTACGACCGGAAACTCGAGATTGCTGGCCGCGATGATCTTTTGCGCCTGGTCACCGGCCAGCCATTCGATCAGTTGCACGGCCGCTGCCGGACGATTGGCGTGTCGCGTAACCCCGGCACCGGAGATATTGATGTGGACACCGCTGGAGTCCTGGTTGGCCCAGAACAGCTTGACCGGGTAATCCGGGTCTTGCTGCTGCAAACGGCCGAGATAGTAGCTGTTAACGATCCCGACATCGCATTGTCCGGCCGCGATCGCCTCGATCAGGCGGGTGTCGGACGAAAACGGGTTGGTTGCCAGGTTTTCGACCCAGCCCGAGACGATCTCCTCGGTCCGCTGTTGGCCAAGCCGTTCGATCATCATGGCCACCAGTGACTGGTTATAAACCTTGCGCGAGGTGCGCAGGCACAAGCGCCCCTGCCATTTGCGATCGGCCAGCGCCGCATAGCTCGACAATTCTGCTGCATTGACCCGATCCGGGTGATAAACCAAGGTGCGCGCGCGAATCGACAAACCAAACCACAGATCGTCCGGGTCACGCATCGAGGCCGGAATCCGCGCACGAAGTGTATCGGAATCAACTGCTTGCAGCAAATTCCGATCGGCGGCCTGCCAGAGGTTTCCAGCATCGACCGTAATCAGCACGTCCGCCGGGCTGTTCTGACCTTCAGCCGCCAGCCGCTCGATCAGTGCGGCAGCGTCGTCGCTGATAAACTCGATCGGAATTCCACTTTCGGCCTCGAAACTCTGAAATAGGGCTTCAACCAGATGCGGCTGGCGCGAGGTATACACGATCAGCGACCCGGTTTCAGCTGGCTCCATTCGCTGTTCCTGTTCCTGTTCCTGGCCGGACGACGCGGCGTCACTGGCCGCAACGCGATCAGCGTCCGCATCGCTTTGCGAATCGGGTTGGCACGCCGACAGCAGCAGTGCCAACGCCGGAAAAATCAGGATCCTGGCGAGCGCCGACTTTAAATTCAATGATTGCATTACAGACTCTCAGTCACGGTGATTGGCAGAGTATAACGCGAATGATTCACATTTACCTTGGCTTGGCATTACTTTTCGGGGAAGTTCGGACTCGCATTGAGCAGGCGCTCATAGCAGCGCACACGCGTGTCGTGGTTGATATCGTTTGGCGGAGTCAGACCCACGACCGGGTGAATCAGGAAGTTTGCGTTGATTTCACGCGCGGCTCACCCCCCTTATTCACCACCCCTCGGTTACGAGGTGCCCGGCGATCCATCGACAGCCTGAAGCGCTCGCCGTTCTTGCCGCGACGGTTCAGGCGACGCGACAGGTTGAGGAGAAACGTTGCGACCCGCGCGCGAGCATCCATCCGGCCGATCACCAGCAGCAATTCACGCATCTCGGCCATGTCTGCCGACAGCAACTTGAGCATCAGATGGTTCAGCTCCGGGCTCTGATCGAGAATCTTGTGGAATTCCCGATACGGGATTTCGCAATACCGACTGTCTTCCAGCGCCACGGCGAAGGCCGGGTAGATTTCATGGCCGATCGCGTCCAGGCCGATCAGTTCACCGGGCAGATGGAAGCCCGTCACGATTTCATCGCCATCGCGGGACAACTGGTAGGTTTTTACGGTCCCGGAACGCACCACGCAGATGCTTTTGAGCGGTTGCCCGGCATAAAAAAGATAGCGGTCGCGCTCAAGCGGGCGCTGACGCCGGATGATTCGGTCGAGTTCATCGCGCCGTGCTTCAGCCACACCCTGGGCGAAACACAAATCAAACAACCCACATTGGCGACATGAAGCGTTGAGATTACCAGCCTCGCTAAGCGGCGTTGGATCGGTCACGACAAGACTCCCTGTAAATCAAGATTTACTGATACAAGCATAGCAAATCTGCAGCGGCCGAAATCGCATTTCGACTGTCGATTGCGCAACGATGAATCCGCCGAATAACGAACGATCTGATCAAACGATTCGGGAAAAGCGTTGACCCTGTGCCTCGCCGTCTCGCTTGATATAGGCGTCGAAGGCCATGGCAATGGCTCGCAGAAACAGCAGCCCCCGGTCGGTCGCCCGGAAACCACGGTCGATCCATTCGATCAGACCGTCCCCGGCCAGAACCTCCAGGCGCTCCAGCGATTGGGCGAAGTAGCTCTTGAACGAAAACTCGTACTCGACTTCGAACGCACGGTAGCGCAGTTCGCCGTTGCACATGATGGTGCTGATGATCTCGGCACGCAGTCGGTCGTCGGTGGTCCGCACCAGGCCCCGCGCGACCGGCAGGCGGCCCTCGCGCAGGCAAAACTGCCAATCCTGGAGCTTGCGGTGATTTTGCGCGAAACAATCACCGACCTCGCTGATCGCGCTCGGCC
>JAIVHD010000044.1:0-4526 GCA_020201235.1 Lysobacteraceae bacterium | reverse complement strand
GTCAAGCCCGCCGTGGGTCGAGTAGCCCTGGAAGTTGCGCACCATCGTGCCATTGCGCCGCGCGATCGCCAGGTCGTCTTCGGGCAGGGCAAAATGATCCATGCCGATAAACTCGTATCCGGCATCGAGAAGGCGGTTCAGCGTGTTGCGAAACAGCGCGAGCTTGATCGATGGTAGCGGCAGGTCGTCCGCCGAAATCCGGTTTTGCGCTTTGAACAGGTGCGGCATATGGGCATAGTTGAACAGCGAGATTCGATCGGGCTTCATTTCGAGAATCTGCTCGACCGTTTGCGCAAAAGCCCCGGTCGTCTGTTTCGGCAGGCCATAGATCAGGTCGACCGATATCGAGTCGAAGCGTACGGCCCGCGCGGCGCCGATGATCGATGCGACCCACGCCGCGTCGTGAACGCGGTTGACGGCCTTTTGGACCTCCGGGTCGAGGTCCTGGATGCCGATCGAAATTCGGTTGAAGCCGATCCCCTTGAGTTCACGAATATCGGCCGGCGTCACCGATCGCGGATCGACTTCCAGCCCAATTTCGGCATCGGCCGAGAAACTGAACCGTGACCGAAGCAATCGCATCAACTGGCCGATCTGCGCGGTTTCAAGAAACGTCGGCGTACCGCCGCCGAGATGCACCTGGCGGACTTTACGGTCGCGATCAAAATGTGGAGCGGCCAGGTCCAGTTCTTTTTCCAGGTGCACCAGAAACTCCTGGCCCGCAGTTATCGAGCGCGTGATGACGCGGTTGCAGCCGCAATAAAAACACGGGCTGGAGCAGAACGGGACATGCACATACAACGAGAGATCGGCCGGTATCGGCACGCGGTTGCTGTCGTCAAGGGCGTCTTTCCATTGCGCGCTCGTGAATGTATCGGAAAATTGCACCGCAGTCGGGTAAGACGTATAACGTGGCCCTTCACCGCCGTATTTCTCGATCAGATCAGCGTCAAAGCGCGGCCTGGGATTCTCGGTCATGGTGAAACTCGGCTTTGATAACCTGCTCGCAGTCTATGCGCCGCGCCCAATGCTGCATTTGACCGGAATCAATTTACCCGTGCACGCAACAGATGGGTAAACCGGATGACCGCGATCACGCCTGCTTGATGGCCGCAGCCGGCAGCCTCAGGGCCGCCCAGGCGGCCAGGCTGCCACGCTTGATCTTGGCGTTGTGACGGATATCGACCGGCAGCGACGGGTGTAGCAGAAGATGCCGGATCGAAGCGGTTTCGCTGTACAGCTGCATGGCTTGGGCAACCTTAATGCGACACGATTCGGGCTCGCGGTCCGACTCGGGTTCGACAATGACCACTGGAACCTGGCGTCCGACGTCACCGACACCAACCAATGCCGACCGAAAAACGCCCGAAATGGCATTGATGCGGCCCTCGATACACTCCGTATATAAGGCACCATCGGCGGTTTCAACGCGCTCGGATTTGCGACCGCAGTACCACAATCGTCCCTGCTCGTCAAAGCGGCCCAGGTCGCCCATACGGTGCCAAACGACGCCACGCGGGTCAATCATCTTGGCCAGCCGGGTTTGCTCCTGCCGCCGCCAATAGGTATCCGTCGCCGTCGGGCCTGCGACGCAGATTTCACCGATTTCGCCGGCGGCGACGCTGATCGCGCTGGCGGTCTCTGGCAACGCCTGGTCGTTGATCTGAATAACCCGGACGCGATTGGCGTCCAGCGGCTTGCCGACACAAATGCCCAATCCACCGCGATTACCCTGCGACAAGCCCTCGGCCAGCTCACGGCCTGAAATCGTCGCCACCGGCAGGCACTCGGTCGCACCGTAGGGCGTATGAATATCGGCACCCGCTGGCAACGCACGATGCATGCGCTCGACCACCCGCGGCGGCACCGGCGCGCCGGCCGACAGTACCCGTTTCAAGGTCGGCAGGGTCATCGAACGCGCGTCGAGATGGCGCGTGAGGGTATCCATCAGCGCCGGCGATCCGAACAGGTTGGTTACCCGGTAGTGTCGGATCAGGCTCACCAGCATGTCCGGGTCAACGCGCGCCGGGCGGGTGAAGTCCATCGTCGGAATGACCGTGGTCATGCCCAGTGCCGGATCAAACAGCGCAAACGGCGGAAAAGTCGGCAGGTCGACCTCGCCGGGCTGGATCGAGTAGGCCTCCCGCACCAGCCGCACCTGGGCGGCAAAATGGCGATGACGATAGACCACGCCCTTGGGGATGCCGGTCGAGCCGGAGGTAAACAGGATGGCGGCCGGGTCATCCGGGCCGACCACCGGCGGCACGAAGCCGGTCGCGTCGGCCATTGCAAGGTCGCGATAGCGAAGCCCCCGCCAGAACGGCCGCGGTCCGACGGTAATCGTCTGGCGCACATGGCCGCGGCCCCATCCCAGCAGCATGCGCGCAAGCTGCGCCCGGCTGATGCCGATAAAGACCTCCGGGCAGGCCTCGCCGAGGCAGGATTTGAGCGATTTCGTGCCGATCCCCGGATCGATCAGCACCGGCACACAGCCGGCCTTGAACAATGCGAAAAACAGCGCGAAGAATTCAAGCGACGGCGGCACCATAAAGGCCACGCGCGTACCCGGCACAATGCCGCTGGCCTGAAGTCCGGCCGCCAGCCGCTGGCTCAAATCGTCGAGCTGGCGGTAGCTGAAGCGCTCATCAAGCCAGCGTTCGCCGACCCGCCGCTGCGGCACGATCAGGGCAATACCCTCTGGCTGCAACCGGGCCTGCTGTTCCAGCGCGCTGGCAATGTTGTCGGAATCGATCACGGGTCGAAGTTTAACCCGTCGACCCGGCCGCGGGTATCCAGAGCAGCGCGCGGATTCCGGAACTGACCGAGCTTGCGGGTCGGCAGATACGCGTCAAAACCGGGCCAGCTGATCGAAGTCGTCACCAGCTCGACCGCCGTATGGGTCGACCGAACGGACAGTAAAAGGTCGCCGGAGCGTGTGGCTCGTGGTTTCCGCATCACTGGAGCCGACACCCAAGCTGAAGACCTTGATATCGAGGTCATCGTCGCTCCAGTCCAGCGACGCGCCTCGGCAAATTAACCCGGCTTATTCACCACCCGATCTACTGCGGCGGCCCCAGGCCCCGCGTCTGCGGCGTTTTGCTCGGTCGCGCATCCTCACCGGACAGGCAAGTACGCCTCCGGTGCGCTCGGTCGCAAAAAGCCGCAGCCACAGGACCTGGAACAGCCTCGCGACGACCGGGTGGTGAATAAGCCGGGATTAAAGCAAACAGCTTAGCTACAAGCCAAATTTCTCTCCGCACGAGGTGCGAAACTTCAAGAAACCGGATGAGTCCTGACTCAAACGACCCGATCGCGCGCGCGCGAAGTGTGCCTCAATCTACCGCATCTTGACCCCGGATTCCAGCGACCGCGGTGAGAAAATACGATGATTCCGCCGGATTCATCACCCCGCCTGCGCTGGCACCCTTCAGGCCAAAAAAAAGCGGCCCTCAGGCCGCTTTTTTTCACCAGATACTCAGGCGCTGGTCGGGCGGCAAATACAGCGCGTTTTGCTCGCCAACATCAAACGCCTCGTACCAGGCGTCCATGTTGCGCACGATGCCGTTGACGCGGTACTCCGGCGGGCTGTGGGAGTCGTTGATCAGGCGGGCGCGGCGCGATTCCTCGGTTTGCAGGTTGCGCCAGACCTGGGCCCAGGACATGAAAAAGCGCTGGTCGCCGGTGTAGCCGTCGAGCACGGCTGCCTGGCCGTCGTGGTGCTCGTCGAGGTACATGTGATAGGCGTGGTAGGCGATTGCGAGCCCGCCGAGGTCACCGATGTTTTCACCGAGCGTGAGCTGGCCGTTGATGGTCATGCCCTCGACCGGCTCAAAGCCGTTGTATTGCTCGACCAGTTGCGCCGTGAGCTGTTCGAAGTTGGCGCGCGAGGTTTCGGTCCACCAGTTTCGAAGCACGCCGTTGGCGTCGGATTTCGAGCCCTGGTCGTCGAAGCCGTGGCCCATTTCATGGCCGATGACCGCGCCGATGCCGCCAAAGTTAACGGCCGGGTCGGCCTTGGGGTCAAAAAACGGCGGTTGCAGGATGCCAGCCGGGAACACGATTTCATTGCGTGTGGACGAATAATAGGCGTTGACCATCTGCGGGCTCATGAACCACTCCCAGTCGCGCGCCGGCTCTTTAAGCTTGGCCAGCTGGTCGCGCCACTGCCACTGCCGAAGGCGCTCCATGTTGCCGATCAGATCATCACGGCGCATTTCGACCGTAGAATAATCGTGCCAGCGATCGGGGTAGCCGATCTTGGGCGTAAAGCTTTCGAGCTTGGCCAGCGCCTCGGCACGGGTTGGGTCGTCCATCCAGTCGAGCGTGTTCAGGCGCGCATCGAAGGCCTGGCCGAGATAGCCCACCAGTTGCAGCATCTGGTCGCGGTATTCGGGCGGGAAATGCCGGTCGACATAAACTTTTCCAACCTGCTCGCGCAGCACCCCGCTGACATACTGAATCGCGCACTTGTCGCGCGGGCGCTGTTCTTCGACACCGTTGAGTCGCGTGCTGAAGAAGTCGAAATG
>JAIVHD010000265.1 GCA_020201235.1 Lysobacteraceae bacterium | reverse complement strand
GCGCTGCCGACCCAGTTGAGTTGCAGGCGCTGCTCTGGTGGGTAGTCCAACCGCTGGCGGCCTTGTGGCTGGTGGGCTCAGCCATGTTGGTCAGTCGCTTGCTGCTTGAAGGCTTTGCAGCGGTTGGGCTGGTCGTTGGTGGCATGATCATCGTGGTTGCCGCCATGTTTTTACTGCCACCATTGATTGCGTTTGCCGCCTATTTTTGTCTGCTTCACAGCTTTGGTCACCTGATTGATCTTTCAGTCTCCGGCGACGGTCCCTGGCGGCAGTGGACGCTCCGCCAATGGACTCTTCGCCTGTGGCCAGCAACCGCCGGCGCCATTGCCTTGGGCCTGGCTGGATGGCTGGCGTTGACGTATTTCGCCCCGCACATCGAACGGATGCACGAAGCCCTGGGGCGCACAATTTTTTGGGGACTCGCCGCGCTGACGGTGCCGCATGTTCTGCTGCACGAGGCGGCTCGCCGGGAGCGCCGGGGGTCGTGAGGATTTTCCGAACCGTTGTGCGAGGGGCAATCCGGTATTTTCATGTGCGATGATTTGTGACTGGCGTTACACTATTGGCTGATGAGTTTGAATTAGCTCGACAAAGGCGTGTTCGCGCGGGCTGAAATTGATCACCCAAGGAAAAATTCGTGGAAAATCTCAGGAAATTACTGCTGGATCTAGGTCAGGATGCTCAATTGGCCAGCGAATACGAAAAAGCCCCGGATGATGTGATTGCGCGCTACAAGATCGATGCCGAGGCCGCCAAGGCTTTGAGATCCATCAATCTGGAAAAGCTGCGAGAACTGTCAGGCCTTGAGACGTTGCGAACAACCCATTCAAGCGTGCAGGCTTACGAATAAGATCGTCGGGGGAGATTCGATTGTTGAGACAGTCATCGACCCTGCAACGCTGCCGCATCCTGGCGGGATTGCTATGGCTACTTGCCCTCGCGCCGCTAACCGCTGATGATGGCGTCGAATTGGATCGGTTGATTGACCGGATCGAGGTGGTCCACACGCGCGAACATTGGCAGCAATCGCAGCAAATGATCGATTTGTTGCGGTCGAGCCTCGAGTCGGCCACAGTCGATCAGCTTGCGCGACTGGATTTAATGCAGGGCCGGAATCTGATTTTGGCCGGGCAGCATACCGATTCGCTGGAGCTTATCGACGACATCCTGAGGCGGCCGGTATCACTCGATCATCGGGTGCGGGCGCTGGAACTGGCGGCAAACGCCAGCAGCCTGATACATCAATATGCGAACGCGTTCGAATATCTGGCTGAAGCCCTGCGCCTGATGCCGGAATTTGACCATAGCATCCGAAAAGCCAATATTGTCGGTCTGGCCGCACGCATGCACGGTGCCGTCGGTGAATCGGCACTTGCGCTTCAGTACGCTGCGGAAAGCTTGCAATTGGCCGAGCAGTCCGGCCAAAGCCGGGTGATTTGCGACAGTTGGTTTACGCTGGTTACTGCTCAGATCAATGCCGGCCTGGATCGCATTGCGGTCAACAGCACCCAGTCGCTTTGGCGTCAGTGCCACAAGACCGATGATCCGGTCATGATTGGCGCTTCCATGGGGTTGATCGGCTGGACTTACCATTCGGCCGGCGAACACGACCGGGCGATTGGATGGCTGGAGCGCTCAATCGAGCACAACCGTGAAGCCGGATTCGATCTTGGATTGCTCGAGTCGGGCTTTACCCTGGCGCTCGCGCGCATTGCCAATGGCCAGTCTCGAAAGGGCGTCTCGATGCTCGAACAGCTGCTCGGGCGATTGGAGTCCATGCAGCGTTGGGGAGACCTGATGGAGGCGCATTCTGCGGTCGCAATGGTTCACCAGCGCGAGGGGCGTTACGAACAGGCGCTCGAACATTTGCGACAGTTCCGCGAGGTCGAGAGCCGGTTCTTTGATGATCAGCGCGAGCAGCGCCTGGCCTATCTCCAGGTGGAGTTCGAAAGCCGGCGGCTGGAACAGGAACTGAAGTTTCTGCAGCAGGAAAACCAGGTCCTGAACTTGCGTGAGCAAGCCGATGAGAGCCGCCGCAGAGCGCGCGCTCTGGGTGGCATGATGATTGGATTGGTCGTGCTGTTGCTGGCTGGACTGCTATTGCGTTTCCGGGCCGATCGACGTCGCTACCGCGCGCTGGCCTCAACCGACGGCCTGACCGGGCTGCTCAATCATGCAGCATTTCACCGCGAGACTGAACAGGCATTGGCGGATGCAGGATCCCCGGATCGGGTTTGCTGTTTAATCGCCGCCGATGTCGACTTCTTCAAGCAGGTAAACGATCGCTATGGTCATCAGGCCGGTGATGCGGTCCTGAGTTACCTCGGTCGATTGCTGCGCGAGCAGTTCCCGCCGCCGTGCATTGTCGGTCGCATCGGTGGCGAGGAGTTCGGGATTTTTCTGCCGGATCACAACCGCCTGCAGGCACGCCAGCGTCTGCGGGCATTCCGTAAACAAATCAAGCCGGTTCGATTCGACGGCTTGCCGATTGAGATCACGCTGAGTTTTGGATTGTCGGAGACGCGTCGCGAGAGCCGTATAGAAACTGTCCGGGGCTGGGCTGATGAAGCCTTATATCGTGCCAAACGTTCCGGTCGCAACGAGTTGGTTGACGCCAATGACCTCTGCGGGGCCATGTCGGGCTGATGGCTTCCAGCAAGCCGGTACGCGCTCGGCGCGGCGAATTGATTTTCGTTGGTTGCGGCATCCAGTTGGGACGGCACCTGAGCCGGCGCGTGGCTTCCGAAATTAAAATTGCCGACCGGGTCTTCGGGCTGGTTGATGCATTCGCCTGGGACTGGCTCAAGGCCGAGCGACCCGATGCCATCGCGTTGACCGATTACTACGGCGAGGGCAAGGATCGACGCCAAACCTACCGGGAGATGGAAGACGCTGTTTGCCGCGAGGTCGAGCGCGGGTATCGTGTTTGCGTGGTTCTGTATGGCCACCCGGGCGTATTTGCCGACATGCCGCACACGGCCATTCGGCGAATGAGCAGGCTGGGCTTTCACACGGCCATGGAGCCGGGTATTTCGGCCGAGGCCTGCTTGTATGCCGACCTGGGGCTTGATCCGGGAAAATTCGGGGTACAGTCCCTGGAAGCCACGCAGTTTCTCGTTTTCGAGCGGACCCTCGACCCCGCCGGGCTTTTAATTCTATGGCAGCTCGCGCTGGTCGGCGACTTGAGCTGCACGCGTTTCGATACCTCACCGGAGCGGCTTGGCTTGCTGGTCGACAAATTGCTGCGCTGGTATCTGCCAACAACGCCGGTGATTCTTTACGAGGCCGCCCAGGTGGCGGTGCAGCCGGTGCGGGCCGAGTCGATCACACTTCAGCAGTTACCGGCAGCCGAGCTGGTGGAACACACCACGCTGGTGATTCCGCCGGCAGTCCAATTGCGCCGCGACGAGGCTGTGTTGCGCAAACTGGAGTGGATTGCTCAGTAGTGAACCCCAACGTTGCATCAATTGTCGGGCCGGAACCGCTTCGCTGCCCGGTATAGCCGCCTTTCCGCAGTCTGTACTCGCGTTGCCAGTCCTCACGTAGAGTGAAGCTACGCTCCGGGTGGCAACACGCCGTGCAGCCTGCGGAAATATGACTCTCCAGGCTTCCAGCTCTGAAAATTTATTTAACGTTAGGGTGTACTGCCCGGGATGATCGAGGCCCGGCAAAGCGCCGGCCCAGCGGCCGGCGCGACGGTCCCAATCAGCATTCGCCGGTGCGCTTGCCGTCGAGTTCAACCTTCATCTTCATGAGACCCATCGGCGACTCGATGTCGCCGGCGACGGTGCCGGTCATCGTCTCGCCGCCGAATTTCATTTCGGCAGTCATTTCGACCTTGCCGCCATCCGGTGCGGTGCAAACCATGGTGTAATCCATGCCGTCGGCGCGGATGTTCTTTTCGCTGAATTCACAGTCCTCATTGTCTTCGAGAAACGCCTGCCCTTCGGCGATTTTCTCTTTGGTTACGCAATTGCTGGTGGTGTCGGTGCGCGGCGGAATCGGAAACTGTTCTGATTCGATCGTGACCGTGCTGGTGGTTGCCCACATGCCCGGTACGATGTTGGGGTCTTCAGCCAAGGCCGAAACGCTGAAGGCCAAGCCAGCCAATCCGGCCAATACATGCTGAAATTTCATGACGTTCTCCTCTAATAAGGTTGAATGAATTGAGATCCGGGCGTGCTTTCGACAACCCGTGGACCGTCTTGCTCAAGCTAAAGTTCAGCCTCGGCGGAGGATCGATCGATCCGCTAATGCGCCGGTCTGCAACGGTCGATGAATGACTGATCGAGTCGCATCTGTCGCTTTTCGACTCGATGCGCTGCCCTGAACGTACTCAGAGCGATTGTAATGGATTGAGCGGCGATGATCGCAAGCGCGTTCGTGAACGATGACTTCAACCCGGGTTCAAAGCGATGGACTCGTCGGCCCGGAACAGGCTATAGTCGACAACCCCTGTTTTTTGCGGAGAACACGCCAATGATGTTTCATTTAAGGCTGATGCTTGTTGCCGGTTTGCTGTCGGGCCTGTTGGGTCAGGCCTGGGCGCAGGCCACGCCCTTGCCGTATCTCGAACAGCTTCCACCCATACTGGACCGGGAAGTCTTTTTTGGCGACCCCGAAATCACGGCCAGCCGGGTGTCGCCCGATGGGCGCTTCATGACCTTTCAGCGGCCTTACCAAGGCGTAATGAACGTCTGGATCAAGCCGCTGGGGGCCAAATTTGACCAGGCGCGTCCGCTGACCGCCGGCGATCGACCGGTGCCGGGTTATTTTTGGAGTGTCGATTCGAGCCATGTCCTGTATATCCAGGATAAAGGCGGCAATGAAAACTTCCATATCTACGCGGTTGATCCGGACCATTCGGTCGGCCAGGATAGCGGCGTGCCTGCGGCCCGCGACTTGACGCCCTACGACGATGTGCGCGCCCAGATCTACGCACTGCCCAACAGCACGCCTGGCCAGATCATTGTCGGAATCAACGATCGCGACCCGGCCTTGCACGATGTTTATCGGCTCGATATCGCCAGCGGTACGCGCCAACTGTTGGTCGAAAACACGTCAAACGTCGCCGGCTGGGTGGTCGATCATGACGGACGCGTTCGGTTGGCGGTTCGCCAGACCGCCGATGGCGGCACCGAAACACTGGCCGTTGAAGACGGCAAGCCTGGCCGGGTTTTGTATCAATGCAATTGGCAAGAAACCTGCTCGCCGCTGCGCTTCCATGCCGACAATCAACGCGTCTACTTACAAAGCAACAAGGGTGATGATTTTGATCTGGCCGGCCTGTACTTGATGGACGCCGAGACTGGAGATATCGAACTTGTCGAGCGCGACCCGCTTGGCGAGGTCGATTTTGGCGGGGCTTTGTTTTCCAACGCCGACGAGAGTCTGCTGGCAACGTATTATGTCGGCGATCGTCGGCGTGTTTACCCGAAAACTGAATCGACCGAGCGCGCGCTGGAATTCCTGCGCGAAAAGCTGCCCGACGGCGAGATTGGCTTTGCGCCGCAGACGGGCGATGATCGTCTGGTCATCGTGACGATTTCCAGCGATGTTGACCCTGGCACCGCCTACCTGTTCGACTGGCAGGAATACACCCTTGAGAAACTCTATCAGAGTCGCCCGGAACTGCCGTCCGAGCATCTTGCCAACATGCACCCGATTCGGTACACGGCGCGCGATGATCGTGAAATTTCGGCCTATTTGACCACGCCGGCCGGCGTCGAGGGTCAAAATCTGGCGCTGGTCGCGCTGATTCACGGAGGCCCTTGGGCGCGCGATCATTGGGGCTATGCGCCCATCGTCCAGTTTCTGGCCAATCGCGGCTATGCAGTGTTGCAGCCGAACTTTCGTGGTTCGACCGGCTTTGGCAAGGCGTTTCTCAATGCCGGTAACAATCAGTGGGGCGATGCGATGCAGGACGACATCACCGATGGCATTGGCC
>JAIVHD010000043.1 GCA_020201235.1 Lysobacteraceae bacterium | reverse complement strand
TGCCTACATCGAGCGGCACGACTTGTGGGTTTACGATTTCGACCGCGGCGAGACCACGCGGGTAACCGAGATCGGCCAACCAGGTATCGGCCGCGTCCCAATCGGTGCCTTCACCCGGCCGGACATCGAGGTCAGTCGCTTCGAGTGGTCGGCCAACGGGCGCTACATTGCTTTCGAAACGGTTGTTCGGACGGAAGTGCGGCGTGTCCCGATTCCGTCCTATCTGCACGGCGACGAGCCGTTTCTGCACGAGGTCCGTCGGCCCTATCCCGGCGACCGCGACCTGGTGCGCAATCTGTCGATCTTCGATACCAGAGACCAGGCCACTCGTCGGCTTGATCTGGCTCACCCCCGACAACGACTTTTCCACGAGTTTTCGTGGGCGCCCCAACGGCCGGAGCTGCTGATTCACCAGGGCAGCGACGTCGGCGAGGACCGCTGGCTGCGCATCGCCAGCGCCGAGACTGACGAGATCCGCGAGCTGTGGCACGACCATCGGCCTCGTCGAATCTACCCGATCTTCCGGGCGCTTTGGCGAGCCGATGGCGACGGCGTGATTTTCATCGGCGACACCGACGACCATTATCGTCTCTATGGTCTGGAGCTTGAAGGTGACCAGCCGCAAATCCTGACCGCCGGTCATTACGATGTGGCTGGCAGCTATTCGTCCGCCTATGTCGATATCGGCGGCCCGGACAATGCGCTGTTCTTCGTGGCCACGCGCAAGAGCCCGTACGAGCGCCATCTCTACCGGCTCGAATCCGACCGCGAGCCGGTTCGCGTCACACAGCGCGCGGGCGTTCACGAACCGGTGGTCTCACCCGATGGCCGTCACTTCGCCTCGGTGATGTCGAGCGACAGTCAACCGGCCGAGCTCTACGTCGGCGCGGTCACGGGCGACACCGCATCGACCCGCGTGACCCACTCGCCGCCACCGGAGTTCGACCACTACGACTGGATCGAGCCGCGCTACGTAACCTTTCCCAGTCGCATCGATGATTACACGTTGCATGCCCGGCTGGTTCTCCCCCGCGATATGCAGCCTGGCAAGGCGTATCCGGTCCTGATCGGCAACATCTACTCGAACACTGTGCGCAATGCCTGGGACAGTGACCGGCCGACCACCAACCTGCAGCAGCGCCTGGCACTGACCGGCGACTACATTCACATGCAGGTCGACCTGCGCGGCAGCGTCGGCTACGGCGTGGACTTCCGCGAAGCGTTCCAGGGTGACTGGGGCAGGGATGATCTGGAAGACCTGATCAGTGCCGTGGACTACCTCGGCACGCTCGATTACGTCGACAGCGACCGCATCGGGCTATGGGGCAACAGCTACGGCGGGCTGATGGTGCTGGCCGCGTTGTTCAAGCATCCCGGTGTCTTCGCCGGCGGCGTAGCCGGCGCGCCGGCTACCGATATCTGGCATTTCACCGGCTTCGACCAGCACCTGACGCGGCGTCCTGATACCCATCCGGAAATCTTCGCCGACGGCAGCCTGCTCGACCTCGGCGACAAGCTGGCCGATCCACTGCTGATCATCCACGGCATGCACGACGATATCGTGCCCTACAAGACCACCCTGATGATGGCCGATAAACTGATGCTGCTGGGCAAGGACTTCGACCTGATCTCGATGCCGAACGCCGCCCACTGGTGGGCCGAACCCGAACACTACGCCCGCTACACCTTCGGCAAGCTCGAGGACTTTTTCCGCCGCCACGTTCCGCCGGGCCCGCAACCGAGCCACTCGCAGCCAATCAGCCCTGCACAGGACTCCACTCCATGAATGAACCTGTCTCCCCGCAGCGCGGACAAAACGCCACAAGCGGCTCAACAATCCGCTGCCGGATGATCAGCGTCACGGCCGCATCGATCATGATTGTCACGACCTTTCTCAGTTTTACCCAAGCCATGGCCGAGTCTCCCGAAGTCCGCAAGATGACTGAACAAGCACCCGGATTCGATCAACTGGTCGAACTGTTCGAGGACTGGCGGCAGTTCGAACAGCCACCGCTGAACAACGGCGCACCGGACTATTCAGCCGAGCGCATGGCGCAGGTGCACTTAGGCATTTCGCGTTTTCGCGAACGACTCAACGCCATCGGGATGGATGACTGGCCAATCGAGCGTCAGATCGACTGGCACCTGCTGCGCGCCGAGATCAACGGCCTGGACTTCCACACCCGCGTCCTTCGGCCCTGGCAGCGCGATCCGGCCTTCTACCAGACCGTATGGACCTATCAGAGTGACACCCCGGCCCACGAGGGCCCGACCCACCACGGGCTGCTTGAGCTGTGGACTTATGATTTCCCCTTGTCGGAAACCGAACAACAACGCCTTCGATCCGACCTCGAGGTGATTCCGCCGTTGCTTGAGCAGGCGCGTGACAACCTGACCGGCAATGCCCGCGACCTGTGGATCAGCGGCATCTACAACCTGCGTCAGCAGGGCGATGACCTCGTCAAGTTGCGCGATCGATTCTCCGATGAAATCGATAACGACCTGATTACCGCCGTCAATACCGCGATCGACGCCACCGATCAGTTCGTTGCCTGGCTGGAGCGTCAGGCACTTGACAAGACCGGGCCTTCGGGTGTGAGCGTCGAAGACTACACCTGGCACCTGCAGCAAGTCTGGTATGTGCCGATGACCTGGCATGATGAAAAGCGCCTGCTCGAGCGTGAACTCCATCGCGCCTGGTCGTCACTGCAGATGGAAGAACAGCGCAACCTCCAACGCCCGGAGCTGCAACCGGTCACCGATTCGGAAAGCTACGATCGGCTGGCCGATCGCTCGGCCACCCGGCTGATGCAATTCCTTGAACAGTCCGAAGTCCTGCGCGTCGAGCCCTGGATGGACGCTGCACTGCGCGCCCGGCTCGGCGAATATGTTGCGCCGGAGCGACGCAACTTCTTCACCATCGGCTCGCACCTCGATCCGACGCCGCTTTATACCCACTTCTACCACTGGTTCGACCTGGCCCGGATGCACGAGGAGCCGCACGCAAGCCCGTTGCGGCGTGAACCGTTGCTGTTCAACATCTTCACCAGCCGCGCCGAAGGCATGGCCACCGGGTTCGAAGAACTAACCCTGCATGCTGGCCTGCACGACGCGCATCCTCGCGCCCGCGAGATCGTGTGGATCCTGCTGGCCCAGCGCGCCGCACGCGGCCTGGGCTCGCTCGACGCCCACGCCAACCGCAAGTCCATGACCGAGGCGGCCGAATTCCATGCCCGCTGGACGCCGCGCCAGTGGATGAATCGCGATCTCGAGCAGATCGACACCGGCGACTTCAGCGCCGAGGGCGACGAGGGTTATACCGACCACATGAACCTGCTGGCGTTTGAGCAGCAGCTCTATCTGCGCCAGCCCGGCTACGGCACCAGCTACGTCACCGGCAAGCACCAACTCGATCAGATGATCAGCCTGTACGCGCGCCAGAAGATGGAGCAGGGCGAACCGTTCGTGCTCAAGGAATTTTTCGAAGCGTTCAATGCCGCCGGCGTGATCCCGATGTCGCTCATCCACTGGCAGTTAACCGGGGATCGCAGCGGCATCGACCGCATCATAGAGGCGGCACAATGAGAGCAGAAAGGCGCACGCGCCAAAAGATCGAACTTCTTTGGAGCCTGCGACCTTGGCCAGCATCTACGAACTGAAGCCGGCGTTCCAGTCCCTGCTTCGCCCGCTGGTCAAGCGAATGGCCGGAGCAGGCGTTCGTGCCAACGCGGTTACCGTGGTCGCGGCCGGGCTCTCGGCTCTGGTTGGGTTGGCGCTTTTCGTCTGGCCCGGAGCGGCCGGGCCGCTGCTTGTCCTTCCGGCATTTCTCGTGGCCCGCATGGCCCTGAACGCGATCGACGGAATGCTGGCGCGCGAGCACGATCAGCAGACGCGCCTGGGCGCGTTTCTCAACGAGCTGGGCGATGTCGTTTCGGATGCCGCGCTGTACCTCCCGCTCGCACTGGTTGCCAGCCTGAATCCGGTCCTGATCGTGCTGATCGTGGTGCTGGGCATCATCGCTGAGATGACCGGTGTCATCAGCCAGATGCTTGCTGGCGAGCGTCGCTACGATGGACCGATGGGCAAGAGTGATCGGGCGCTTGTGTTTGGCGCGCTGGCGCTATGGGCCGGACTCGGCGGCGCGCTGGACCCCTGGGCCGACTGGCTGCTCGCGCTTGTCCTCGCGCTGTCGCTGCTGACGATCCTCAACCGCGCTCGCGGCGGGCTCGCCGGGGACCGCCGGGCATGACATTTCTGGGCTTGCAACCTGCGGTACTTCAGGCCCTGGGTGGCATTCTTGCGCTGCTGTCTGTGGCCAGCCTTGTGATCGCCGTCGCCGGACCGCGCCTGGCGGATTCGGTTCGCCGGGAACTGGTCGAGCGCATTCAGTCCTGGTGGCTGATGTTCGTCATCTTCGCCGTGGCCATGGCACTTTCGCGCAATATCTCGCTGGGCTTTTTTGCCTTCATCTCGTTTATGGCGCTCAAGGAATACTTTTCGCTCGTGCCAACGCGGCGGGCCGACCGACAAGTGCTGTTCTGGGCCTACCTGACCATCCCGGCGCAGTATGTGCTGGTGGCCATGGAGTGGTACGGGATGTTCATCATCCTGATCCCGGTGTATGCGTTCCTGCTGCTGCCGATGCGCATGGTGTTGGCCGGAGAAACCCGGCACTTCCTGCGCGCGGCCGGCGTCATGCACTGGGGCCTGATGGCGATGGTCTTCAGCATCAGCCATGTTGCCTACCTGCTGGTTCTTCCCGAGCAGATCAATCCGGGTGCCGGCGGCGCGGGATTGGTGCTGTATCTGGTGTTCCTGACCCAGTTCAACGACGTCGCGCAGTACTGCTGGGGAAAGCTGCTCGGGCGGCACAAGGCCCTGCCGACCGTCAGCCCCGGCAAAACCACCGAGGGCGTGGTCGGCGGGCTCGTGACCACCATCGTGCTGGCCTGGCTGCTGGCCGGCTGGCTGACGCCGCTTTCGCACGCAGAAGCCATCGCCGCCGGTGCGCTGATCGGCATGGGCGGTTTTATCGGCGATGTCACGATATCGGCTCTGAAGCGCGATCTCGGCGTCAAGGATTCCGGTAGCCTGCTGCCCGGTCACGGCGGTATTCTCGACCGCATTGACAGCCTGATCTATACCGCGCCGCTGTTCTTCCATTTCATTCATTACCTTCACTACTGATGATCGCGATTCTGCGCTGGCTGTTCTTTTCGCTAATGGTCCGCCCGGTGGTCGGCATCGTCCTGGGAATGAACGTGCGCGGCCGGAAGCACTTGCCCAGGTCCGGCCCGGCCATCATCACCGCCAATCACAATTCCCACCTCGACGCGATGGTGCTGATGTCGCTGCTGCCGCATCGGCTTTTGCACCAGGTCCGGCCGGTGGCGGCCGCAGACTATTTCATGAAGGGCCGGTTCCTGTCCTGGTTTTCGACCCGGATCATCGGCATCCTGCCGATCACGCGCAAAGGCACCGGAGCCAACGACGATCCGCTGGCCGGCTGTTACGCCGCCCTGGATGCAGGGCAAATCCTGATCCTGTTTCCCGAAGGCTCGCGCGGCGAACCCGAGCAGATGGGACCCTTCAAGGGCGGCATCGCCAAACTTGCCCGACTGTACCCGGACGTGCCGGTCTTTCCGGTGTTCATGCACGGCCTGGGCAAGGCACTGCCGCGCGGCGAAGGGCTGCTAGTGCCGTTCATGCTCGACATCTACGTCGGCCCTGCGTTGCACGGCCGGGATTGTGGAGACGACTTCCTGGCGACATTGCGCGAGCGAATCGAGACTCTGGCAAGCGGCCACCAATCGGCCTCATGGGACTAAGAAACGTCTGAACCCGGCCTATTCGCCACCCGATCATCGCCAGGCGGTTTTAGAGTCCGTGATTACGGCGTTTTCGCGACCGAGCGCAGCGTAAACGAACTCGCCTGTACAGTGAGGATG
>JAIVHD010000042.1:13292-17251 GCA_020201235.1 Lysobacteraceae bacterium | reverse complement strand
CAGATCCAGATCGAGTGCATTGTGATGGGTCTTGAATGGACGCGCGGTGGCGCCGCCGGGCAAATGATGCATCATCGGCGTCTCGACCTCGAGAAAACTTCGGGCTTCGAGAAATTCACGAATCCGACGGATTACCCAGGCCCGGATTTCAAACGTCGTGCGCACGTCGGGATTGGCGATCAGATCAACATAACGATGGCGATAGCGGGTTTCCTGGTCGGTCAAGCCGTGCCACTTTTCGGGCAGCGGTCGAAGCGACTTGACCAGCAGCTCGAGCCGGTCGACATGCACGCTGAGCTCGCCCGTGCGGGTCCGCATTAAGAGACCGCTTGCACCGATGATGTCGCCCACATCCCAGTGCTTAAAGGCCTGGTAAAGGCCTTCGGGCAGGTCATCGCGACGCAGGTAAAGCTGGATTTGACGACCCGAACCGTCGCGGATGTGAACGAATGCAGCCTTGCCCATGATTCGGCGCGAAAGAATTCTGCCGGCGACGCTGACTTCGATGTTTTCGTCGGCCAGCCTTTGCTGGCTGAAGCGTTGGGCATCCGCATAATCGGCCAGCAATCCGGCCGCCGTGTGCTCGGGCTTGAAGGTATTTGGAAAGGCATTACCGTGTACGCGCAGTTCGGACAGCTTGGCCCGCCGCTCGGCAATCAGCCGGTTCTCGTCGACCGGCTCGTCATGTGTGGTTTTGTCAGTCATTTAATCATTCCGCAGTGGATTCGATGGGCCCGGAGCCGGCCCGGAAACGGCTACAAGGCTGTATTTCGGTTCTGCTCGTTGCTGTTCAGCGGCGCATCGCCGGCATGTTCATTGCAAGCCCGCCTTGAGCGCTTCGCCGACAAATTCGTCGAGATCGCCGTCGAGGACCTTTTGTGTATCCGTTCGCTCCACACCGGTTCGCAAGTCCTTGATCCGGGACTGATCGAGCACGTAGTTGCGAATCTGGCTACCCCAGCCGATGTCGGCCTTTTGATCTTCCGCAGCCTGGGCTGCATCGCGCTGCTTTTGCAACTCCATTTCGTACAGCTTGGCTCGCAACTGGCCCATCGCGCGGTCTTTGTTCTTGTGCTGTGATCGGTCGGTCTGACACTGGACGACGATGCCGGACGGCTCGTGCGTAATGCGCACAGCCGATTCGGTCCGATTAACATGCTGGCCGCCGGCACCGGACGCCCGGTAGACATCAATCCTGAGATCGGACGGGTCGATTTCAATTTCGATGTTGTCGTCAACCTCCGGCGAAACAAAAACCGAGGCAAACGATGTATGGCGGCGATTGCCGGAATCGAACGGGGATTTTCGGACCAGCCTGTGCACGCCGGTCTCGGTGCGACACCAGCCGTAGGCATAATCGCCCTCGATCCGAATCGTCGCGCCCTTGATGCCTGCGACATCGCCTTCGGATACTTCGAGCAGTTCACCGCTCCATTCGCGCGATTCGACCCAGCGCAGATACATCCGAAGCAGCATTTCGGCCCAGTCCTGCGCCTCGGTGCCGCCGGAACCGGCCTGGATCTCGATAAAACAAGGCCGGTCGTCCATTTCGCCGGCAAACATCCGATGAAATTCGAGCTCGGCAATCCGGCGCTCGAGATCCTTTAGATCGTCCTTGACGCTGGCCAGGGTTTCCTGATCGCCTTCATCAATCGCCATTTCGAACAGGTCGGCGGCCTCTCCGACGCCGTCCGAAACAGACCGTTGGGATTCGACCGACTTTTCCAGCGCCGATCGTTCGCGATTCAGTGCCTGGGCGCGTTCGGCATCGTCCCAGACATTCGGATCTTCGAGTTCGCGCGTAACCTCTTCAAGCCTTTCCTGCTTGCCATCGTAGTCAAAGATACCCCCTGAGCGCCGTGGCTCGTTGCGAAAGATCGTCGATCAGGGCTTTAAGCGCGGTCTGTTCCATGTTTTCTCGTCGCATTTACAAAACCTGAATTGTATCGCCCATGCCGCCTTGAGGTGGCCTGCCGTCGCCATCAAAGACGCTACAATGCCCGCACTTATGGACACTTGATTCCAAAAAATAATGAAACTGCACCGCGAACCCAACATGATCATCGGCGCCTGCGAGTGGGTCGCACTGCCGGAGCTCGGCATTGCGCGACTGCGTGCCCGCACCGATACCGGCGCCAAATCCTGTGCGCTGCACGCAAGCCAGATCGAGCGCTTTCGCCAGGATGGCGGTGATCGCGTCCAGTTCCGCGTGCACACCGGGCACACGCGGCCGGATCAATGGCAGCTGTGCCAAGCCGATCTCAGCGATGTAAGACAGGTGCGCTCCAGTTCTGGCGAGAATGAGGAGCGCTACACGATCCGCACCGACCTGATCATTGGCCATAATCGCTGGAGCGTCGACATCACACTGACCAATCGTGAGAAAATGCGCTATCGGATGCTGCTTGGCAGAATTGCGATGAAGGATCATGCGCTGGTCTACCCGGCGCGCACATTTCTACAAGGCAAACCACGACTCGATTCAGAGGAATTCTAATGCGCATTGCGATCATGTCCCGTTCCCGCAACATCTACTCCACGCGTCGATTGATCGAGGCTGGCCGGGCGCGCGACCACGAAGTTCGAGTCGTCGATACCTTGCGCTGCTACATGAACATCGCCTCGCACCGTCCGACCATGCATCATCGCGGCGAGGTGCTGGAGGACTTCGATGCGGTGATCCCGAGAATCGGCGCGTCGATCACGTTTTACGGCACGGCCGTGCTGCGCCAATTTGAGATGATGGGCACCTTCCCGCTCAACGAATCGGTTGCCGTGACCCGTTCGCGCGACAAGCTGCGGTCTCTGCAACTGCTGTCGCGCCGCGGCATCGGCCTGCCGGTAACCGGTTTTGCCCGTGCGGCTGGCGATAGTGCCGACATCCGCTGTTTCGTGGTCGGCGACAAGGTGGTCGCGTCGATCAAGCGCCAGGCCAAGCCCGGCGAGTTCCGGTCTAACCTGCACCGCGGCGGCACCGCCTCGCTGATCAAGATTACCCCGGAGGAACGCTCGACCGCAGTGCGTGCGGCCCGCATTATGGGCTTGAATGTCTGCGGTGTAGACCTGCTGCGCTCCAACCACGGACCGCTGGTCATGGAGGTTAACTCCTCGCCCGGACTTGAAGGCATTGAGACCGCAACCGGCAAGGATGTTGCCGGCATGATCATCGCCTTCATGGAAAAAAGCGCTAAAAGAGACAAGACCCGCACGCGCGGCACCGGTTGACCGTGCCGATCCGGCGCGCTCGGCCACGACACGTGGCGGCACCTCGTGACGAAGGGCTGGTGAATCCGGCGGGCTCAGCGCAGCATATAACCGACGGGCATAAGTGAGAACCCACGAAGTATTTCAAGTTCGACCGGTCTGATACTACGCTTGGTGGCATGTCTGCGTCCTTTAAAACTTTGGCCGGCGACTGGTTGCCGGTGTTCGTGCGGCTGGCCAAGCAGCCCGTGCTGGTGGTCGGCGGCGGCGAAACCGCGCGCCGCAAGGTGGATCGCCTGCTCAAGCATGGCGCTAAAGTCGATCTTGCCGCCGACGCGTTGAATGAAACGCTACGTGGCTACCACGACGACGGGCGTATCCACCATCTTGAGTCCGGATTGCCGCGAACCAATCGTGGCTATCGCCTGGTCGTGATCTCGGCCGAAGCGGGTCAATTCAAGCAGCCGGCGCTCGATTTCGCCGCTCGTCTCGGGCTGCTGGTGAACACCGTCGACGACCCGGACAACTGCTCGGCGATCCTGACGGCGATTGTCGATCGCGCACCGATCACCATCGCGATTGGTTCCGGCGGAACAGCGCCCGAACTGGCCCGCATGATCCGCAGTCGAATTGAGACGCTTCTACCCGAGACTCTGGGGCCACTGGCACAACTGAGTTCGGACCTCAAGCACCGTATTCGTCACCGATTTCCGTCGCCGCCGCGTCGCCGGCGGTTTCTCGACTGGGTTTTTAAC
>JAIVHD010000042.1:0-13268 GCA_020201235.1 Lysobacteraceae bacterium | reverse complement strand
CGCGCCGAAAACCGGATCAAGCAGCAACTCGAGTGTGGCGATGTCCCGGCGGTGGGCTCGGTCGCGCTGGTCGGTGCCGGGCCGGGCGACCCTGAACTGCTAACCCTCAAGGCGCTGCGCTTGATCCAGGCCGCCGACGTGATCATCCATGATGGCCTGGTTGATCAGCGCATCCTCGAATACGCCCGCCGCGATGCCGAGTTCATTGATGTTGCCAAGCGACGTGGTCGCTGCTCGACCCCGCAGACCACGATCCATGAGTTGCTGGTCAGCCACGCGCGCGCCGGTAACCGCGTGGTTCGGCTCAAGGGCGGCGACCCGATGATTTTCGGCCGCGGCGGCGAGGAACTGGAAATCCTTCGCCGCCACGACATCGACTATCAGGTCGTCCCCGGGATCACCGCAGCCTCGGCTTGCGCATCCTATGCCGGCATTCCGCTGACCCATCGCGACTACGCCCAGTCCGTTCGCATGATCACCGCGCATTGCAAGGCCTCGATTGATCGCCTCGATTGGCAGGCATTGGCCAAAGACCGCCAGACGCTGGCATTTTTCATGGCCGTCGGCAAGCTTGAAACCGTTTGCACCAGGCTGATCGATCATGGACGCTGCCCGTCCACGCCGGTCGCAATCGTCGAGAACGGAACCCGTCCCGGACAACGCGTGCTGCTCGGCCAACTGGGTCGTTTACACGAACTCGCCGAAGCCCACAGGGTTGTCAGCCCGGCAATGGTGTATGTTGGCGAGGTGACCGCGCTGGCGGCGTCGCTGGGCTGGTATGGGCAGGCGCCGATGGGCCTCGAAGCCGAGCTGGAGAAACGTGTCGCCATAGCATGAGGCGACGAATTCAACAAGGAATCCTATGATCTACGACAACATCCTGCAAACCATTGGTAACACTCCGGTCGTTCGCATCAACAAGCTGGCACCGGAGCACGTCGATTTGTTTGTCAAAGTCGAGTTTTTTAACCCGATGGCCTCGGTCAAGGACCGGCTGGCGATCGCAATTATCGAGGACGCCGAACGCCGCGGCGATCTGAAGCCCGGTCAAACGGTGGTCGAGGCCACATCCGGCAACACCGGCATCGCGCTCGCCATGGTCTGCGCTGCCAAGGGCTACCCGTTTGTGGCCCTGATGGTTGAAACCTTCTCTATCGAACGCCGCAAGCTAATGCGAGCGCTTGGCGCGAAGGTCATCCTGACCCCAAAGGAAGAACGGGGTACCGGCATGGTTCGACGGGCCGCAGAGCTTGCCAGCCGAAATGGCTGGTTTCTGGCCCGGCAGTTTGAGAACCAGGCCAATCCCGAATATCACCGCAACACAACCGGGCCTGAGATTCTGCGCACATTCGCCGGTCACAGACTGGATTATTTCGTCACCGGCTGGGGCACGGGTGGCACCATGACCGGCGCCGGAGAGATGCTTAAGCTGGCCCGTCCGGACATCAAGGTCATCGCGACCGAGCCGGAAACTGCGGCCATGATGGCCGGAAAAGACTGGTCGCCGCACAAGATTCAGGGCTGGACGCCGGATTTTCTGCCGGAAATCATGAACACGGAAATCGCCGATGAAATCATTCTCGTCAGCGACGACGAGGCACGCGATACGGCGCGCGACCTGGCCCGCAAGGAAGGCATCTTCTCCGGTGTTTCCGGCGGCGGAACCGTGGCTGCCGCACTGAAAGCCGCCGCCCAGGCACCGCGCGGCTCTTCGATACTCGCGATGATTCCGGACACCGGGGAACGCTATCTTTCGACCTACCTGTTCGACGGCATCAATGAAGGCTCAGACCAGGACTGGCTGGTCGAAAACGGCTACGACGATCCGGCCTGAGGCCGGGCGTTTTGCGACCAGGCGCTCCGGGCAGCGCAACGGTCTCGCGCCGCTGATGCAACAGATGGGTCTACCAGGGCAATTTCTCGCCATTGGCGTGATAAAAGCCGCCGGCGTTTTCCAGCGTTAATTCATCGATCCTGCCGATCAGGCCCCTGGCCGCGTCCAACGGATCGATGTCACCGGTATTTCCGGTCATGTCGGTTTTGACGTAGCCCGGGTGCAGCAGGCCGACGGCGATGCCCTTGTCCTTCAGTTCATGTGCCAGCGTGACGCCGGCCATGTTGGCCGCCGCCTTGGAAACGCGATAGCCATAATGACCGGCGGAGCTGTTGTCGGAAAGCGAGCCCATACGGCTCGAAACAATGACCACTCTGGCATCATCCGAGAGCCGACCGAGTAGCGCCGAGGTGACCCGCAATGGTGCCAATGCGTTGACCTCGAATTGCACTCGATAATCATCGAGCTGTTGTTCGATGTGTTCCAAATCAGTCTTACGCATGACTCCAGCATTATTGACCAGTACATCGATGCGGGTGTCGTCCAGACAAGCTGCCAGGCGTCTCAGCGAGTCGCCGCTGGTGACGTCGACACCGGCTTTAATCTGAACACCGAGTGCTTCGAGCTGCGGTGACGAATCGCGACAGACCGCGATCACCTGATCGCCGCGGTCTCTGAACAGGCCGGCCAGGGCCAGCCCAATGCCCCGGTTGGCACCGGTAATGACGATGGTTTTCATTGAAAAGTCCTTTTCGAATCAAAATTCCAGTCGCGCAGGACTGCGCGAACCCGGTACGGCGGGCTGTGCGCATCCAGCCGCACGGGTAACAGCAGCCCGGCACCGGGTTCGAGTGTCCAGCGCATAAAATCGATGCTCCAGTCGGCCCATTGCAAGCGGGTCAGTGCGCCATCGTCGGCATAGTGGACAGTTGCTCGATCAGGCGCGGGCAGGCCGCGCAGCCAAAAGCCCATCCAGCGAACCGGGATCGGCCAGCCGACGGCCTGCTCGACCAGCGCGTCCGGATCGGCACCGGAGAGACGACCCACTTCGCTGCCGGTCAGAACTGCCTGGTCCGGACCGAACTCAAGCTGCCATTGCCGACCGCCGACGATGGTCCGCAAAGCGATCGAATTAAAATCGCCATCGGCCTGCCAGGTCATCGCCAGGCTGCCACCCCGGCGGCCGTCGGACAAGCCCAACCGGCCTTGCACCGACCAGTGCTCGCGGCCGTCGAACCATGCCTGCCGCTCTTCCAGCCAGGCACCTTGCGGACGCGGTTCGCGAACTGCGCAGGCGGCTAGCGAAACCACGCAAAGGGTGGCGACAAGCCAACGCGTCAATGGCCATGCCACGGGCCGCGACAGGCGGGCCGCAAAGCGCCAGGGATGGTCGATGCCAGGCCGAAACCAGCAGCCTGCATCCCGGCACCGGACCGCCCGAAACGGTGCCGAAACGCCGACCAGGGCCCGCTCCAGTTGGGTTTTGCCGGAACAGCGACCGCTTGGGCGTTGCCAGCCGCGAGCGTAGCTCGGTGGGCTGCCAGCAGGCCGGTCCCTCGCGCCCGGCGGCTGTTGCGCCTGAAATGCGCCTCGTGGCGATTCAATCACGGGTTCGCTGGAGTACACTGTTTGTTACTCGATCCCCAGGCGCGACAAGGTTCGATCGTAAACCTCCTCGCCGCCGAGTCGCTCCCGCGTTCGGCCTACCCAGGCCATGGCTTCATCTGTTCGATCCAACACCCAAAGGACCTCAATCAAATGGGCGACAATTTCCGGGTGGGCATCCGCAGCGGCGGCCTTTTGCAGATACGGCAAGGCCTGCTCGGCACGCCCGAGCTTGAACAGGACCCAACCCATCGAATCGAGAATGGCTGGATTTTCCGGCTCCAGTTCGAGCGCCCGCGCGATGATGCTCGAGGCCTCTCGTTGGCGATCGGTCCGATCCGTACAGCAGCGCCGTGCTGCCGGGCATCTCAACCAGTGCCTGGCTGAGCATGTCGATCGCCGAATCGGCCTGCCCCTGGTCGACCAAAATCTGCGCCTCGACCAGCCATGCCTGCTCGACCATCTCGGGATCGGGCAGGTTTCGCAACCCGGAAAGCAGGCTGCGCGCCTCGTCGATGCGACCTTGATCGGCCAGCAACAGCGCTCGCCGCAGGCTGGCACGAGTGGAAAGCTCTCCCCCCACGCGGCGATACCATTGCTGTGCTTCGGCGTTCATCTCCAGTACTTCGGCCAGCAGTCCAGTCAGCCAGGCATGACGGTCGGGGTCGCTGTCTACTTCCAGCGCAGCCAGCCGTCGCCAGCTTTCTTTGGCCGGCCCGGTCTGCTCGAGTTGCTGCTCAAGCATGCCGCGCGAGTACAGCACTTCCGGGCTGTCGGCCAGCCCATCCAGAGTCTGCAGCGCTTCGTCGACCCGGCCCAGTTCGCGAAGCAGATCCGATTCCGCCAGCGCAACTTCAGGATGATCGGGTCTGTGCTCGCGCGCCCGGCGCAAAAAATCCAGCGCGCGTTCGGCCTGCCCTGCTTCCTCGGCCGTGTGCGAGGCCCACATGGCGCGTTCAAAATCCGGCGCGGCGCTATAGGCTTGCACCGCCAGCTCGGCGGCATTGTCGGCATCACCGAGCTGGCGTGCCAGCCGGCTGCGCTGATACGAGTCAAAGCCGTCCGGCAGTGGCGCACCCATGCGCAGAAGATGCTCCAGACCCTTACGCGCACGTTCATCAGAGTCGGCCGCCGCCAACAGTGCAATCGCCGCCATCCAGGACGCATCCGGGTCGGCCTGCGAAAGAATCTCCGATCGCAGCAGTTTCACCGAATGTTCAAGGCGATTCTGTCGCAGGGCTGCGATGACCGCCAATTGAGCAGCCGACTGCGAGTCCGGTCGCAATTCCAGCCAGCGTTCAGCCGCTGCCCCGGCGGCCGGCCAATCCTCCATGGCCGATGCCAGCTGCGCGGCACCGCGTGCCACCGCGACATTGTCGGTCTCGTTCATGATGCTCATGTACAAGTCGAGAGCGCGCTCGTATTCACCCGCTTCTCCGGCCTCGCGCGCCGCGGCAATCACCGAACGAAGCTCGTCGGCTTGCTCGGTGTCGACCGTTTCACGCGGGCCCGCGCAGCCGGCCAGCAACGTCAATATGATAAAAAACTTGATTTGTGCGAAAAATCCGCTGACAATGACGGGTTTGTCTGATCGTGGTTCATGCATGTCGCTATTTGCCCTTGGCCTGAGTCATCAAACGGCACCTGTCGCAATCAGGGAGCGGCTGGCGTTTACGCCGGAACGCCTTGATGAAGCCCTGGTATCCATGCACGCTCTTCCGGGCCTGCGTGAATGCGCGATCGTTAGCACCTGCAACCGGACCGAGCTTTATGCGACGGGTGAAAGCGCTAGCATAACGGCTTTGCACGATTGGGTGCACGATTGGCACGGCAGCGAACGCGGTCGCTACCGCGAATACCTGTTTACACTACAAGGCCGTATGGCGATCATCCATCTACTAAAAGTAACAGCCGGCATGGATTCGATGGTTCTCGGAGAACCGCAGATTGCCGGCCAGGTTAAACGGGCCTGGAACACCGCGCAAGCCCGCAAAACCCTCGGCACGACTCTGGACCGCCTGTTTCAGCACTCTTTTCAGACTTCCAAACTGGTTCGATCCGAGACCGGCATCGGCCACAATGCGGTGACCCTGCCGTACGCGGCGCTGAAGCTGGCACACCAGATTTTCGGCGATCCCGCCAAGCTTTCAGCCATCCTGGTTGGGGCCGGCGAAATGATCGAAGATTGTGCTCGTCACTTCCATGGCCAGGGGATTGGATCGATAACGGTCTGCAATCGCGGCCTGGATCGCGCCCGCAAGCTCGCCGCGCAATTTGATGCGCGCGCGGTTGGACTCGACCAGCTCAATGAGGAGCTGCACCGCCACGACCTGGTCATCGCCTGCACCGCAAGCGCAACGCCACTGGTCACCCGGGCCATGATCCCGGCCGCTCTCTCGATGCGACGCCATCGACCGATGTTTGTGCTGGACCTGTCAGTGCCCCGCAATGTCGAACCCTCGGTCGGCGACTTTGAGGATATCTACTTATATACCGTCGACGACCTGCGCGAAATCGCCGAACACGGTTATCGCAAGCGAACCGAAGCGCTTGAGGCGGCCAACCGCATCGTGGTCGGTCAGGCCGAAGCCTTTGACCGCTGGCTCAATTTACATGCCGCCAGCCAAACCCTCAAGTCGCTGCGCCAGCGCGCGTTCGTGGAGCGCGACCAGTTGCTCGAAAAGGCCCGGCGCGAACTACAAACCGGCCGCGATCCGGATGAGGTGCTGGCGCGGTTTGGCCATCGGCTGACCAACCGCCTGCTGCACGCGCCCAGCATGCAGTTGCGGCGGGCCGCTGAAGTGACCGACGAGCAGCTGATGGCAGCCGCGCGCAAGTTATTGCTGGACGATCCGTCGTGACGCCCGGCTTCCGACAACGGCTGGAAAGCGCCGTCGAACGCTTCGAAGAACTCGAGCGCATGCTGGCGCAACCCGAACTGGCGGGCCAGGTTCGAAAATTTGCCGATCTGTCACGCGAGTATTCTGAATTACAGGCCATTGTTTTGGTCTGGAACGAACTTCTCGGGCTCGACCGCCGCGAAAGCGAGGCTCGCGCAATGCTGTCCGAAAAAGACGCCGAGATACGTGCCATGGCGAGCGACGAACTCGAGCAGATCGACCAGCAGCGGCATCAACTGGAAGGCAGACTCAATGCGCTGATCGTGCCCGCCGACCCAAACGACAGACGCAACCTGTTTCTCGAGATTCGGGCCGGAACCGGCGGTCAGGAAGCCGCACTGTTCGCAGGCGATCTGTTTCGTATGTACAGCCGCTATGCCGAGCTCAGGGGCTGGAAGGTCGAGCGGATATCGGGCCAGGCCGGCGAAGCCGGTGGCTGGCGCGAGCTGGTCGCGCGCATTGCCGGAAACGGTGCCTACTCGAAGCTCAAGTTTGAATCAGGCACCCACCGGGTCCAGCGGGTGCCGGCCACCGAGTCGCAAGGTCGCATCCACACATCGGCCTGTACCGTGGCGATTCTTGCCGAAGTCGACGAAATCGACGAAATCACGATCGATCCGAACGATCTGCGCATCGACACCTATCGATCGTCCGGATCGGGTGGCCAGCACGTCAACACCACCGATTCGGCAATCCGCATCACCCATCTCACAACCGGCCTGGTGGTCGAATGTCAGGACGAGCGCTCGCAGCACAAGAACAAGGCACGCGCGCTGAGTCTGCTCAGCGCCCGGCTGCTCGAGGCTGAACGCTCTCGCCAGCAAAACGAAATCTCGGCCAATCGCAAGCTACAGGTCGGGTCTGGCGATCGCTCCGAGCGGATTCGCACCTATAATTTCCCGCAGGGCCGGGTTACCGACCATCGCATCGGACTGACGCTCTACGACCTGGACGGTATCCTGGCCGGCAACGTTGATGCACTGATCGAGCCCCTGACCGAAGCTCACCAGTCGGACCTGCTGGCCGAAATCGGATGAGCCCGGCAGGCTGCTAGGGCTTTTTGAACACAAACGTGAATCGGTCCGTATTGCCCGTAACGCTTTTGCGCCCGACTTCGTAGCGCAGTTCGTCGTCCAGTCGGTAATGCAAGTCCGAAAAGTCTTCAAACACAAAGCCGGCGGCCTGGATTTCGCGAATCATCAGCACCGGGTCGACGCGCCGACGGTTTTCGGGATCGTCGGGCTGCATGTGGCGTCGCGTGTGATCCACCACGCCATAAATTCCACCCGGTTTCAGCGCATTGAACGCAGCCTGGTTCATGCTGGCACGGCCCTCGGCGTTCAGATTGTGCAGGTTGCGAAAGGTCAGCACCGCGTCGACATTCTCGACGCCAAGATCAAACGGCCGGATCGCGACGAGCCCGGTTTCGGGATCCGGCACGATTTCAAGCTCGGGCTCGAGAATCTCGACGCCTTCGTAGCCGGGCTGATCGAGCAGGCCGCTCTCGCGCACGCGGCCAGCGGCGATCGCCAGGTAGAGCTTGCCGCGCTCGTTCAGAGCCGGCCCCAGCAAGCGGCTGTACCAGCCCGCACCCGGAATCAGCTCGACCACGCGCATGGTTTCGTCCAGGCCCAGAAAATCCAGGGTCTCGACCGGCAGACGATTGGCATCGCGCTCGCGCTCTTCCACGGCCCGGCCATCGGCGTCCATGGCCGCGCGGATCGAGGTCAGAAAAGGCCGTTCGGCTTCCCTCTCGGACTGTTGCGCCTGGGCCGAAAAAGTCGACAGCAACAAGCCGGCAATCAGAATCCAGTATTTTTGCATGAGTCTTTTATCCGTATTTTTTATAAAGAAATTGATGAAACGATTGAGCTCGCCGCACCCCGGCACCGTCACCGCAGACCGGATCACGGATCATGCGCGGGTCAGGGTTGTTTGCGCATCATTTTGCGCATGCTTCGCATCAGTATCCGAAAGTAAAGTGCCGGAAAGTAACGTTTAAGACGGTAATGCCAGCGCGTGTCTGGATGCGTAAGCAGTAAAAACTGCGGCTTTCGGGTTGCCTGATAAACCGTTTCTGCGACGTCTTCGGCAGTGATTCCAGAGCGCTCCATCCAGCGCTGCACGCGCTGCGCGTAGCCCGCATCTGGCGCCCGCATGGTCTGGGTTAAAGCGGTCTTGACAAATGCCGGGCACAAAACCGAGACTTCGACATCGAATGGTTTGAGCTCGGCCCGCAACATTTCCGACAGCGCGATCACTGCGGCCTTGGCTGTTCCGTACGAGTTGATGCCCGGCGCACCGGCCAGTCCGGCCCATGAAGCCACGTTAACAATATGCCCGAAGCGCTGGGCCCGGAAGGTTTCGACGAATACGTGGCAGCCGGTGACCACGCCCATCAGGTTGATCTCCAGCACCCAGCGCCAGTCTTCCAGCGGCGTGTCGCCGAGCATGCCGCCGGTCGCGACACCGGCATTGTTGATCAGCAGATCGACGCGGCCGAATTCGCCCTCGACGTACTTGACAAGATCGCGCCATTGGTCGGCAACCGTCACGTCGAGCATGCGCGCGGCGTGGCCTGCTCCAGGCAGTGCGGCGGCAACCTGCTCGGCGCGCTCCAGGTGCTGGTCGGTCACCACAACACGCCACCCGGCAACGGCAAAGCGGGCGGCCATAGCCGCGCCCAGACCGGAGCCGGCCCCGCTGATCACCGCGACCCTGGATTCGGAGTCACGCATGCCCAATCCTCGCGGAAACTCCGCTTCGCTGCGCAGTCAAAGCCACGCGATGCAGAGGCATGCACGGCCGCCGCCCGCGCCAGTCATCGGCCAGGCCGCCTGCGCGGTGATCTTCCACGAGCTGACGAATCGTCGCGAAATCGGGTCTTGTGGACCGCACAAATGTCGGGGTCATCGATCATCCGGTTCTAAAGCCAAGTGCCAAGCATAAGCGAAACCCACGCACCGGTGCGCGGTAATGAATGAGGTGGGTTAAAATCCACGGCTGCTCGCAGATCGTACCGGAATGCTTGAATCCTTTTCCGTATTGAACCCACCCCGTTCCGGCCCCGCCGATGCAAAGCAATGGCCGTTGCTCGAAGGCCTGGGCCTTGCACTGGCCGTCAGTGCGTTCGCGCGGCGGTCCGGCGGACCGGTGCTGGTGGCCGCCGCCGACGGTTATTCGGCACGCCGCCTGCGCGACGAGATGCAACGTCTGGCGCCGACCGGCTTTCTGGTCGGGCGAGGCATCGATTTCCGGCTGGGCCAAGAGCTGAACCTGGAGCGCTTCCGCAGACGCTTAAGCGATGCCGGCTACGAGTCGTCCGACCAGGTCTGGCAGCCCGGACAATTCGCCGTTCGCGGCGCGGTCTTCGACCTCTGGCCAATGGGCGCGGCGCGGCCGTACAGGATTGAGCTTTTCGACACCGAGATCGAATCGATCCGCACGTTTGATGCCGAAACCCAGCGCTCGATCGAGCGGCTTGAACAAGTCGAGTTGCTTCCGGGACGGGAATATCCATTCGACGAAGCCGCGCGCCAGGATTTCCGGCGTCGCTTCCGGACCCGCTTTGATGTCGATCTCACCAAGGCGACGCCCTACCAGGACGTGGGTCAGGGCATACATTCCCAGGGCCTTGAGCAGTACCTGCCGCTCTTTTTTGAGGCCACATGCAGCCTGCTCGACTACCTGCCGCGACCCCACCGACTGGTCATGCTGGCTGGGCTCGAACAGGCCTCAAGCGACTTTTCCGAACAGATACAGCAGCGCTTCGAGCAGCGCTGCGGTGATCGCCAGCGCCCGGCGCTGAAGCCCGAAGAACTGTATTTCGGCCACCAGGCTTTGATCGATGCGCTCAAAGCCGATGCCGCTGTCCGGGTTACGCGCCGTCAGCCGGCCCAGTCGACCATCACCGCGCCACCGCAGCTTGATCTTGATCATCACGCCGAAGACTCCGCAAAAACACTGGCCGGCAGCAAAGTCCGAGTGCTGCTCGCCGCCGACACGGCCGGCCGGCGCGAGTTGATCCACGCCAATCTCGCGCGAGTCGGTATCAGGCCGAGGCTGCTCGAGTCCTGGTCGGCGTTTATCAGCGGCGACGATCCGATTGCCCTGGCCGTACTGCCCTTTTCCGGCGGTTGCTGCTTGCCCGAGGTCGGGCTTGCGGTCCTGAGCGAATCCGAACTATTTCCGGGCCATACCCGCACCCGGCGTCACGAGCGCAAGAGCGGTCAGGATCCGGAAAGCCTGGTTCGAAGCCTGGCCGAACTCCAGCCCGGTGCCCTGGTCGTGCACCTGGAGCACGGCATCGGTCGCTATCTGGGGCTGGAAGTGCTCGATGTCGGCGACACCCACGGCGAGTTCCTGGCACTGGAATACGCCGGTGCCGACAAGCTGTATGTCCCGGTCACCGACCTGCACCGCGTCAGCCGCTATACCGGTGCTGACCCGGAATCGGTCACGCTCAACCAGCTCGGCTCGGACCGCTGGAAAAAAACCCGTCGAAAGGCGGCCGAGAAAGTGCGCGATGCGGCCGCCGAGCTGCTCAATATCCAGGCCCGGCGGGCAGCCCGGGTCGGCCAGACCTGTGCCTTCGACGCAGGCCTGTACGCACGCTTCGCGGCCGGCTTCGAGTTCGAGGAGACCGAAGACCAGCAGACCGCGATCGATGCCGTTCTGGGCGACCTGCGCGCCAGCCGTCCAATGGACCGGGTGGTTTGCGGCGACGTCGGCTTCGGCAAGACCGAAGTCGCGCTGAGGGCCGCCTTCGCGGTCACCGATTCTGGTCGTCAGGTGGCGATGCTGGCCCCGACCACGCTGCTGGCCGAGCAACACTATCGTGGCTTTGCCGATCGTTTCGCAGACTGGCCGGTCAAAGTCGCGTTGATGTCCAGAACCGGTGGCAAGAAGCAGGCCGAAAGCACGCTGCAAGGGCTGGCCGACGGCACGATCGACATCGTCATCGGCACCCACCGGCTGCTGCAAAAGGACATCCGCTTCAAGAACCTCGGGCTGGTTGTGATCGATGAGGAACAGCGCTTTGGAGTGCGCCAGAAGGAGCAATTCAAGAAGCTGCGTGCCGAGGTTGACCTGCTGACCCTGACCGCAACACCCATTCCACGGACCCTGAACATGTCAATGATGGGCCTTCGTGAGCTGTCAATCATTGCCACGCCGCCATCCCGGCGCATGGCCGTTCGGACCTTTGTGTCGGAGTGGGACAGCGCGACAATCCGCGACGCGGTCAGCCGCGAATTCCAGCGTGGCGGGCAAGTCTATTTTCTGCACAATGAGGTGCGCAGCCAACCGCGCATGGTCGACGAACTGTCTCAGCTGTTTCCGCGCGCCAGTATCGGCATGGCCCACGGCCAGATGCCGGCCAATGAGATGGAACGGACCATGCGCGATTTTTATGCCCGACGCATCAATCTGTTGGTCGCCAGCACCATCATCGAAAACGGCATCGATGTGCCGACCGCCAATACCATCATCATTAATCGCGCAGACAAGTTCGGGCTGGCCCAGTTGCACCAGCTTCGGGGCCGGGTCGGGCGCTCGCACCACCTGGCTTACGCCTATCTGATCACGCCACCCTGGAAATTGATCACGACCGACGCACGCAAGCGCCTGGAGGCAATCCAGTCGCTGCAGGAGCTGGGTGCCGGATTTACCCTGGCCACCCACGATCTTGAAATTCGCGGTGCTGGAGAACTTCTGGGAGAAGGTCAGTCCGGCCAGATTGAGGCGATCGGCTTTCAGCTTTACTCCGAATTGCTCAATCGAACCGTCGAGGCGCTCAAGGCCGGCATCGAGCCCGATCTCGACGAACCGGTGGATCTGGCCTCGGAGGTCGATCTGCACACCACATCGATGATCCCAAACAGCTATCTGCCCGATGTGCATCAGCGGCTGGTGATGTACAAGCGCATTGCTCAGGCCACGGGCCAGCGGGCATTGCACGAATTGCAGGTCGAAATGATCGACCGCTTCGGGCTGCTTCCCGATCCGGTCAGGATCCTGTTTATCTCGGCCGAGTTGCGTCTACAGGCTCGCGCCATGGGCATCCGCAAGCTCGAGATTGGCCCGGCCGGAGGGCGTATTGAATTCCTGCCCAAACCCGAAATCGACATGGGCGAGTTGATCCGCATGATTCAAAAAGAGGCCCACAGCTACAGCCTGCCGGCCTCCGACCGGTTGCGCATCCACGGGCAGTTCGAAGCTCCGGCGACCCGGATCGAAGTCGCCCGCGAGCTCCTGATTCGGCTTGGCCCGAAAGAAAAGCCGGACAATCCGGGTTAAACTGCGCGCATGAATCGACCGGCATCCCTGTTGCTTTCGGCCCTGCTTGTTGCGGCCTCGATTTCCCATCCGAGCGCCCAGATGCGCGAGGCCGGCAGCGATGCTCGCCCGGTCTTGCCAAAGGTCTATCGCGTCGAACTGATCGTGTTTGAACACCGATCCGGCCGCTCCGACCGACTGTGGGCCGATCAAGCCGCCGATTTCACCGATCATTCCGACCCGCTGCTGGTCGCAAGGGCTTATCGCAGGCTCAATCAGATGCTTGAGGCCGGCGGACCGCTGTTTCAGCTTTACCGTTCCGACCGGGCCGGGCCGAACGCGGCCCGGCTGATCGGACCGAATCAGGCCGAAATTGCACCCCTGCCCGACTTTTATGCCGCCAGCTCCAAACTTTCCGGGGAAATGGCCAAGGCGCTGTTACGCCTGGAAAATTCCGACCGGTATCGTCCGCTGACCTGGCGCGGGTGGTTCCAGACCGCCGAGCGCAACCGTCAAACTGCTGAGTTGCGGATCCACGCCGAGCCAGTCGTGGCCTGGCTGAAGCCTGCGGCGGCCCGGGCGTTGGAACAAAACCGTGCGCCGGCCACGGCGGCAGCCTCGGGCTCGCTGGCAACACGGCGATCGAGCGATTC
>JAIVHD010000264.1:6097-7545 GCA_020201235.1 Lysobacteraceae bacterium | reverse complement strand
GTGCCGGCGCGACTCGGCGTTGCATTTCTTGGCAAGGGAGCGGCCATTCCCTGCGAAACGCGCCTTGATTCGCACCGGCACAGTGGCTCTGAGTGTTACCTAATTAACCGCATGGCCCACTAGTGGGTCATGCGGTTAATTAGGTAACACTCAGAGCCTGTCGGATTCAACGCTGACCTGCTGCGGAAAAGCCGGATTGGGCCAGATTCTCCGCTCTTTTTCGTTGAATATGGCGAGAGGAAATATCTTCTCTGTGCGCCCATAAATTCTGCGGACGAGCCAGTTTTTTGAACAAGCTGATCGCGATTTTCAGCGCAGCCATTCTCGATCCGGATTTGGCGTTACCATGCGGCCCATAAACCAACCGACACGGGAACCGGATCGATGACCCCGATGAAGACCAACCCGACGACGGGGGTTTGCGTCTACCGCGACCCACTCGAGCCATGACGACCGATTCTTCCGATAGCCACCGCCTGATTCTCCGCCAAACCCGGCCGGAGGATTACGCCGACGTGGCAGAGATTATGGATCGGGTCTATGCCGGCGACCTGGATGGTGCCTGGACCGAGGAGCAGTTCCAATCGCAGATTCGGCGCTTCTCGGAAGGTCAGCTTTGCATCGAAGACAACGGTAGGGTCGTTGCTGCGGCAATTTCGCTGATCGTTAAATACAGCCGTTGGGGACACGACCATCGTTATTGGGATATCGTCGGTGACGGCTATCTGACCACCCACGACCCCAAGGGCGATATTCTCTATGGTGTTGATGTCTTCGTTCATCCTGATTATCGCGACTGGCGTCTTGGTCGACGCCTGTACGACGCGCGCAAGGAGCTTTGCGAGCGTCTGAATCTTCGCGGCATCGTTGTGGGCGGTCGTATTCCGGGCTACGCCGATCACCGCGACGAGTTCACGCCGCAGCAGTACGTGGCCAGAGTGCGTGCGCGCGAGCTGGTCGATCCGATCCTGACGTTTCAGCTTTCCAACGATTTTCAGGTGCGCAAGATCGTCAAGGGTTACCTGCCAGACGATCGCAAGTCGGCCGGGTTCGCGACTTTGCTGGAGTGGGTCAATATCTACTTTGAAGAGCCGCGCACGGGGCTAATCGGCGGTCGTCCGTCGGATGTTCGCGTGGGTGCTGTGCAATGGCAAATGCGCCCGACCGCCAGCCTCGAGGACCTGTATGGGCAAATCGAGTATTTTGTTGATGCGGTTTCGGGCTACCAGGCCGACGTGGTGTTGTTTCCTGAATTCTTCAATGGCCCGATGATGGCACCCTGGAATGACCAGGGGCCGGCCGAGGCAGTGCGTCAACTGGCCGGCTTTACCGAGGATATCCGCGCTGAAATGTCACGGCTGGCGGTTTCCTACAATATTAATATCGTGGCCGGTTCAATGCCCGAGTACGACGGTGAGAGGCTGCGCAACGTCTGCTACCTGCTGCGA
>JAIVHD010000264.1:0-6039 GCA_020201235.1 Lysobacteraceae bacterium | reverse complement strand
CGGCCAACTCGGAGACCATGCTGATCGCCGATCTCGACCTGGACAACCTGCGCGAATTGCGCTCGCAGGGCTCGGTGCGCAACATGAAGGACCGCCGGCTGGATCTCTACGAGTTGAAGTGGAAATGAAAGAATGGTTTCCGGTTTCCGGAAAGGCAAAACCGGGAATCGGAGGCTGGGCGTTGGAAGTTGGGGGTCGGCGAAATTTTTCGCCGGCGAGGCCGGCTCCCACACCGGTAGACGGCGCTGCGCAGGTGCCTCGGCCCGCATTATTCCGGAGCTCTGCTACAGCTTGGGAGCTTGCCTTGCACACGATGCTCTTCCGGAAATCGGAAACCGTCATTTCTTTTTAAGCTTTTCGACCATTGCCTTGAGCGTTGCCTGAGTTTCGTCGCGCAACCAGAAATCCGCAAAGCCGTCGATGTCCAGCGCCTGGGGGTCGTCAAATAGCGCGCCCAGGTCGGCGCGGCACAGTGCGCGCGTGGCGAGCATGGCGTGTTGCGGCAAGGCCAGCTGGGCTCGGCACCATTGGATTGCGCGGCCAATGGTTTGCTCGGCTGGCTGAAGTTCGTCGACCAGCCCGATTTCCAGCGCGTGCTGCACGCTGATCATCTGTCCGGCGACGAGATGGCGCTCGGCCGGGTAGGCACCGATCAGCCGGACCAGCGCCCGGTGGATGACCGGCGGCACGACCAGCCCGACCTGCACCTCGTTTAGACCCAGTTTGTAATCGCCATCGGCCTGGACCCGGTAATCGCTGAACATGGCGATGACCGTGCCGCCGGCCGGGCTGTGGCCGGTGATTGCCGTGGCAATCGGAATCGGGCTTCTGGCCAGTGCCGCGAGCAGCGCAAACAGCGTGGTCCAGAAATTCTTGATGCCGGCGCGGTCAAGCCGGAGTAACTCCGGGACGTCGAGGCCGGCCGAAAACAGCCCCGCCGTACCGGACAGCAGCGCGGCGCGGGTGCCATCGGTTTGGGCCGACTGCACGGCTTCGAGCAGGGTCTCGAGCATTTCCGGGTTGAGCGCATTGACCGGCGGGCGGGCCAGGCGCAGTTCGCGCACGCCGTCGCCGTGATTGTGGATCTCCAGCATGGATTCAGTCCTTGTTCAGGCAAGTTCGATAGAGTGTACCCGTCAGCACACACCAAGGAGGTTGATATGCGGACGAAACGGATTGGTTTTTTAGCTCCTGCGCTGTTGGCTCTGGCGGTTTCCAGCGTCGCACAGGCCGACGGGCACGGCTCCAGGCACGGTTACTCGGTACACCACGAGGCGCCCGCGCACTCGTACCGGCATGATGGTTATCGCAGCGGCTATCGTGGCAGCCACCGCAGCGGCTATCGTGGCAGCCATCGTAGCTATGACGGGCACAAGGGCTATCGAGCGCCATCTTACCGCAGTGGAAATTATGGTCACGGTCGGTCATACCACAAGGGATATCGTGGCAGCCATGGTCATGGATACCGCAGCGCGCCGTCGTATAACCGCAGCCGGCATTACGGCCATGCCCGATCGCGCCGGCACTCACGCTCGTATTATCCAGCCGGTATCGCGCTTCACTTTGGTTTCTGATACGCGGCGGCATTGATTCGAACACCGATCTTCGGTATCCTGAAACGGCTACAGGAGAGGTAGTGGCGCAAGAAGAAGGCCCCGGGATTTTTTCCGGGGCCTTTTTGCTGTTGGGCATCAACCCGTCTTATTTACCAGTCCGCCCACTGATGTGCTGCCACGGCCTTGCTGATCAAGTCCCGGGCAGGCTCTGGCGGCAGCCCCTGACAGCGATCTGGCGACTGAGGCAGGGCCAAATTACGGGCTGAAAACGGGCTCAATCGGCACCGAGTTTGCTGTAGGAAAACCCCAGCACCGCACCAAAAATCACGTGCAGGACCAGAGTCGCCATCGTGGCCATCGCACCCATGTCAAGCGCAAAAAGACCAGCACCGATCATCGGCATCATCACCACCATCATCACCAGCCAGCCGAGGATGCCCAGCACGATGCCCTTGACGGTGTCCGATCCGCCCGGCAGCATGCCCCTGAGATTGGCAAAGGCCAAGCCGTAGAGGATTGCGCCGACGACAAAATGCGCAACCCAACCCATCATGACATTGCCGCCCATCTGTCCGGCCAGCATTGCGATGACGTTTAACTCCGGCATTAGGCCCATCATGCCCTTCAGTATCATCAGGATGGACAGTACGATGGTTGCAATCAGGCCGGCAACGAGCCCGCGTAGATTATTGTTCATGTTCGTGTACCCCGTAGCGTTATTTTGTAGCCCGGATTTGTGCTCGATCGTCCGGGTCGGATTTTCGCGAAATATCAAGGCATTTGCTGCCGATCCCGCGAATCTCCAGTATAGCCTCTGCGCCCGCCTTATTCACCATCCACCGACTGTGGCCCCGATATGCCCCGCGTCTGCGGCATTTCACCCGGTCACGCATCCTCGCCCCGTCGTTCTCCAACAGTCGTGCGAGTACGCTTGGGCTGCGCTCGGTCGCCAAACGCTCCGGTCACGGCACCTGGCAGCACCTCGTGACGGCGGGCTGAGCCGGCGATCTCAAACCACATCACACGATCACTTCTGCCAAGTTGCCGCGGGTTTCGAGCCACGCCCGACGGTCGGCGGCGCGCTTCCTGGCAAGCAGCATGTCCATCAGTTCATAGGTGCCGGCCTCGTCTTCAACGGTCAGTTGCAGCAGCCGGCGTGAATCCGGGTCGATGGTCGATTCGCGCAGTTGCAGCGGATTCATCTCGCCTAAGCCCTTGAACCGGGTTTCATTGATCTTTCCGGTCAGGTTCTCAGCCTGGACACGGGCCAGGATGCCGGTGCGCTCGGCTGAATCGAGGGCGTAGAAGGTTTTTTTTCCGACATCGATGCGATACAGCGGCGGCATCGCGATGAAGATCCGTCCGTCATCGACCAGTGCCCGGAAATGGCGCAAAAACAGGGCCGACAGCAGTGTTGCGATGTGCAGCCCGTCGGAATCGGCGTCGGCCAGCACGATGATCTTGCCATAGCGCAGCTTGGTCAGATCGCTGGAGCCCGGGTCGACCCCGACGGCGACCGCCAGATCATGGATTTCCTGCGAGGCCAGGACCCGATCCGAGTCGGTTTCCCAGGTATTGAGTATTTTTCCGCGCAGCGGCATGATGGCCTGGAACTCACGATTGCGCGCCTGCTTGGCACTACCGCCGGCCGAATCGCCCTCGACCAGGAACAACTCGGTCTCCTCGAGATCGGTCGAGGCGCAGTCGGCCAGCTTGCCGGGCAGCGCCGGTCCGCTGGTGACTTTGCGCCGGGCTACTTGCTTGCGTTGTTTTGACCGCTTCAGCGCATTGTCGATTGCCAGTTTCGCAATCGCCTCGCCATCGCTGGTGTTGCGGTTGAGCCAAAGCGAGAACGCGTCCTTGACGAGTCCCGAGACAAAACTCGAGGCCTCGCGCGACGACAGACGTTCCTTGGTTTGGCCTGAGAACTGCGCCTCGCGCAACTTGATCGAGACCACGAAACTGAGTCTTTCCCAGGCATCTTCCGGGGCCAGCCGCACGCCGCGTGGCAGCAGGCTGCGGATTTCGCAGAACTCGCGCAGGGCCTCGATCAGGCCGGAACGCAGGCCGTTGACATGTGTCCCGCCCTGGGCTGTGGGGATGAGGTTGACATAGCTTTCCTGGACCAGTTCGCCTTCGGGAACCCAGCATAGCGCCCACGACGCCTCGGCATCCTCGCCGCTGAATTCACCGACGAATGGGTCCTGTGGTGTTCGCTCAACCTGCTGGAGCGACTCGGTCAGATAGTCGGTCAGACCGTCCTCGAAGTACCATTCCTGAGGGTCGTCGGTGGTTTCGTCATCGAGCTTGATGCGCAGACCGGGACACAGGATGGCCTTGGCCCGAAGCAGGTGGATCAATCGGACACGCGAAATGTTGGGCGAGTCGAAGTAGCTGTTGTCCGGCCAGAAACGAATCCGGGTGCCTGTGTTGCGCTTGCCGACCTCGCCGGTTTCATGCAGTGGCTCGACGGTCTCGCCGTGCTCGAACGCCGTTGAATATTCGCGGCCGCCGCGTTTGATTTGGCAGTCAAGGCGGCGGGACAGGGCGTTGACCACGGAAACGCCGACGCCGTGCAGTCCACCCGCAAACTTGTAGTTTTTTCCGGAAAACTTGCCGCCAGCGTGCAGCCGCGTAAAGATCAGCTCGACCCCGGGCAGTTTGTGCTCCGGGTGCGGGTCGACCGGCATACCGCGGCCGTCGTCGGCGACCGAGACCGAGCCGTCGCCGTGCAAGGTAACCTCGATATTACGGGCATGGCCGGCCAGCGCTTCGTCGACCGAGTTGTCGACGACTTCGGCAACCAGATGATTGGGTCGGGTCGTGTCGGTATACATGCCGGGCCGGCGTCGCACCGGCTCCAGGCCCTGCAGTACTTCGATGTCGGAGGCTTGATAGTCACGGCTCATATCAATTCAAGGTCCTATTCGGTATGGAAGCCCGCCGGGCCTCACTGGATGCGGATGATGTTGTCCCAAAGCGGCTGGGAACCGGTTGAAATTTCGGATTTTTGACCGAAAGCAGATCCGCGCAGTCCGGTGCTGGATCGGTCGTTTTAAGCCGGGTCATCCATTTTGCGACGAAAAGCCAAAATCCCCTGCAGTTGCATGGCCAAAAGTTACCGGCCGCGCCGGGCTTGGTCATGATTCGCCCTTGATGATCCCGGGTCCCTTGCCTGCGGTTTTTTCATACACGCCCTTGCCGACTTTCTTGTATTGCGTAAACCCGGCCTTCTCGATGCTCGATTCACGCAACTGGTGGGCCTTGCCTGAAACCACGTGTGGTGGCGAAATGACCCGGCGTACCGGCTCGTCGCAGTTCGGGCAGCACGGCAGGGTTTCATCGTTCAGCCGCTGAAGCACGGTAAAGCCGTCGCGACAGTGCGCGCAGCCGGTGGAGCGGTCGCAGATGTATTCGTAAAAGGGCATGGCAACCTTGCGCCGGTGATCTTGGGGATAATGTGGTCATGATGATGGATTCCTGCAAGAGATGTTGACAAATGACTGAATCGAACAACAAACTGGCGCTCGTGACCGGCGCGGCCGGTGCGCTGGGTTCGGCGCTGGTCGGGCAATGCATGGGTCGCGGCTGGGATTGTGTCGCGATCGACCGCAACCGCCCGGCCCTGGAGCGCCTGCACGATCGCCTGGCCGCTGACGGGCCGGCGCCGCTGATCGTGCCGCTGGATCTTGCGGGTGCCGGTCCTGAGTCCTTCGCCGAGCTGGCCGAATCGCTCGAGCGCGAATTCGGGCGCCTGGATGTGCTGGTCCACGCCGCGGCTGATTTCCATGCGCTTCGACCGCTGGAACATCACCCTGCCGACGAATGGATGCAGATCCTGCAGGCCGGGCTGACTGGTCCATTTTTGCTGACCCAATCGCTGCTTGCGCTGATGCGGGCGACGCCGGGCAGCCGGATTGTGTGGATCAGCGACGACCCGCAGGCGAGACAGAAAGCCTATTGGGGTGCCTACGGCGTCGCGCAGGCCGGACGGACGGCGCTGGCCGCGATACTGGCCGCCGAATGTGCCGGCGATCATCCTGGAGTTGACGTGATTGATCCCGGCGCATTCTACAGCCCGCTGCGCAGCCGCGCCTGGCCAGCCGAGCCGCCGGACCAGCTGCCGACGGCCCAGGAGGCGGCCCGCAAGGTGCTCGACCTCGTTTCGGGCCCCTGACCGGACTTGCGGGTCGAGCATCAATCCGGTTCTCCGACGTCTGCCGGGTCGCTTTTGCAGCATGCATCCCGTCTGTCCCATTTGCTATTGTTGGCGGGTTAAACCCCCAAAGGAAAAGCAATCATGTCCGAAGACCTGTTCGAAAAAATCGTGCGTCGCGAAATTCCGGCCGATGTCGTTTTTGAAACCGAGGAGCTGCTAGCGTTTCGCGATGTCAATCCGCAGGCCCCGGTGCACGTATTGATCATTCCAAAACGCAAGATTCGCACGCTCAACGACCTGGGAGACGACGACGCCGGCCTGGTC
>JAIVHD010000222.1 GCA_020201235.1 Lysobacteraceae bacterium | reverse complement strand
GTGGATAGTGGTTACGCCGAACGCCAGGTTGGCGTATTGCATCCAGTTCTGGCGCGGCTGTAGCTGGCTGTTGCTCATCGCGCCGTGGGCGTGGGCGTCGACGAGGCCGGGAATGATCGTGTGGCCCGAGACATCGATGCTGCGATAACCTGCAGGCACCGGCACCTCATCAACCGTGCCGACCGCCTTGATCCGGTTGCCGTCGACCAGCAGCGTGCCGTTTTCGATGACTTCCTGTTGGCCGTATGCGTCGCGCATGGTCACGATGCGGCCACCGGTCAGCGCAATCTTTCCGTCGGGCCGATCCGCTTCCACCTCGAAGCTCAGATCACGGCCTTCGGTTTCCGGCGCCGGCAGTTCCTCGGGCGCGCCCTCGAGAAAAGCGAACGCGTCGCTCAGATTGCGCCGATAGAGTTTGTGGCCGTAAGACCAGCCCAGTGTCTTGCTGTCGGCCGACCAATGGAGCATTTCGCCGCCGCGCGCCGAGACCTGCCGGACCGGGTATGCGCTTGACCCGCCGCCGACCGGGATCTGCTTGCCGGCCGCAAAGAATGGCACGACATAGGCGTTGTAGTGCTCGGTGAAGGCCACCCAGCGGCCGTTCGGGGAGATTCGGTAACCGGTCACCCAGTCGCCCAGCAGATGCTCGCGCTTGTCCTCGCCGTCGAGGTTTACGCTGTTGAGCGCCAGGTCATCCCCGTCAACGCGTTCGCTGAACAGGATCCGCTCGCCGTCGGCCGAAAACTGCGGATCCGCACCGCTATCCAGAATGCGCCGCGGCGTGCCCTCGTCGACATCGACTAGATATAGCCCCGGGCGCTCCGACCAGGTCGGAGAAGTCAGGTATCCACCGGTGGTCTTGCGAAAAACGATCTGCTCGCCATCCGGCGAAAAGGAAGGTTCCACATAATGCCCGGGTTGCTCGGTGAGTACTCGGCCTCTTCCCCGGTCTACGGGCTCGATGCGCACCGAACCGAGCTTCTGGTCGTCGAAGGTGGTAAAGACCACCCGGCGCCCGTCGGGCGAAAAGCGCGGGTAAAATTCCCAGTGATCGGCCTGGTCGGTCAGGCGACGCCGCTCACCGTTTTCCAGATCGTGTATCCAGATGTAGCCCAGCGCCTGGTACACGGCCAGTTTTCCGTCCGGCGATGCGTGGTTCCAGCGCAGCATGTTGACCTCGACCTGCTCCGTCGAGACCTCGGTGACCTGGCGCAGCGCCGGGTGGATCCTGCGCTGATCGCGCACGCGAAATTCTATGGTCGATGCGGCGCCGTCCAGCCCAACTTTCTGCAACTTGCCCTGGCTCCACAGCACCAGCGATTCGCCGTCGGGCATCCAGGCAAATCCCGGGCGAAACCACCGGGCGCACCGCGCCGCCGGGGCCCGAAACCACGTTTTCGGTTTCGCCGGTTTCGCGGTCCAGTCGCCGAATGGCGAAAACACCCTGGTTGGCGTCCTTGTTGTATTGCCACGTCGTGCCGTCGGTGATGTCCTGGCTGTAATAGAGATGGCGCCCGTCGGGCGAAAACGCCGGTTCGGCAATGTTTTTCTGCGACGCATCGCCGTGCAGCCGCTCGACGAGTTCAACACCGCTTCCACCGCTGCGGTGATACAGCCAGATCGACCCGGCCGGTATCGAGCGCCTGGAGACATAGCCCTTGCGGGCGGCAATGAAGTCCCCGTCGGGCGTCCAGGCCGGGTTGTGGAGCAGCTGGTCCGATTCGTCGCTGACCTGATGCATGTCCTCGCCGTCGGTATTCATGGTCCAGACATTCTCCGCCCCCGACCGGTCGCTGATGAAGGCGATCCGGCTGCCGTCCGGGCTGAAGCGGGGCTGGAAATCCCAGGCGATGCCCTCGGTCAGCGCAACCGCGTCACCGCCGTCGATCGACAGGCGGTACAGATCGCCGAGAAAATCGAATATCAGGAATTCGCCGTCCGGGCTTACGTCGACGGTAGCCCAGCTGACCTCTTCGGCGTCGATCTCGATGGCCTGCCAGTCGCCCGGCGGGTCCTGGACCGACCAGGAATCCTCGCCGTCGCCTTCCGGCCCGGCTTCTTCGGCCATGGCCGGCAGTACAGACGCGAACAACAATATCGAAAACATGAATCTGAACATTGACTACCCCGTAACAGTTGAAACGTTTACTTATCTTGCTCAAGCGCTTCCGGACCGGGCGCCTCAGGCGCCCTCCGCCGAGCCGGACCCATTGGTCTCGTTGGCTACCCCGTGCGGGACGTGACCGGTCGCGATGAGCCTGCTTGCACTGTCGCAGTGCAACTGCTGGTCATCGAAAAAGATGTCGGCGCCGAAAGCGCGCAGGAAGGACGACTTTTCGCGGCCCCCGAGAAACATGGACTCGTCGATGCGGATGCCCCAGGCACGCAGGGTCAGGATCACGCGCTTGTGGGCCGGCGCCGAGCGCGCGGTGACCAGCGCGGTACGGATCGGATTTTCGTCGGCCGGATAAGCCGACTGGATCTTGTGTATCGCTTCCAGCACGGCCTTGAACGGCCCGGCCCGAAGCGGCCGCTCGGCAGCCTCGCGCTCGCTGGAGCTGAAGGCCTCCAGTCCATGGGTCTTGTA
>JAIVHD010000263.1 GCA_020201235.1 Lysobacteraceae bacterium | reverse complement strand
GCGCTTGTTCCACTTCGGCCCGCCGCAGCAGGTCAGCGAAGCGCTGGGCCCGGCTCGCTGACGGACTTTCTCGCTCGACCTCGAATGAAGATTGGGTTTCCTTCAAATACAGGAATGCGGCGGCACGACGCAATAAATCGGGATCATACGCGGCGATCACTTCCCGGGTACGCTGTTTCAGGTGCATGCCGGTCCAGCGCTGCAAGGCTTGGCTCTTGCGGACCATTGGGCAGAACTGCCGACAACCCAGCAGATTGTCGATCACACGGTAGCGCTTGTTTCGCTCCCCGTTGGGGGCAGCGAATTGCAGGTCGTCATCAAGCAGGTGAACATAGCCGGTACGCTCTGGCGTTTTGTACGCGAGCTCAGTTCCGCTGAGCCACTCGAAGATGTAGCCGGCTCGTCGCGCGTACGCCGATGTTGGGCTGGCTTCCAACCACTGGGCAATTTCGGTGGTGCCGGTCTGCTCGAAAAGCAAGGCCAGCACCTGAAGATTGGTAGATATTCTCATTCTCCGGCCGGAGTTCTCAAAAATTGCCGCTCAAACCAGTGTCCAGCGCGCATTCTGAACAGCAGGTGGACGTTGCTCTTCTGGTTGAGTCGCTGCTCCAGGGCCTCGATCAGGGCGTCAAGACGGCCCTCGATCTGGTCCTCGACCTCGAAAATGTGGCTCGTCCGCAGAATTTATGGGCGCACAGAGAAGATATTTCCTCTCGCCAAGCCGCCAAGAACGCCAAGGATTTCAGCGGCAAGTTCGCCCAGGCCGAGGGCAAGCTGGGCGGTGAGTTTTTTTACCCTGCGAAGTAAGCCGGGTTAAGGGCAGCTCATAACGCTCCAGTTGGTGCCGTCGGAGCCCGACAGCGTATTGGTGCCGTAGGTTGAGCCAGGCATCGGGTCGTCGCTACCGGCGGCGAAGTAATCTGGTGCCCAGAAGTTACCGGTGCTGTAGGCGCGTCCGGCGGCACGATGCAGATAGTTCATGGTCGTAAATTGCTGGCACTGCACATCCGGTTCTGGTGCCGGGACGGGATCGGGGTTCGGCGCTGGCGGGTCGCCTTCAATTGCGCCGGAGCAAGCCTGGGCGGGACCCTGGCAAGAGGCATCGCCGTCGGCTGTCCAGATGCACTGACCACCGCCGGCTGCGGACTCTCGCATCGTGAAGCTGTCGTTGCCAAAGGCCAGGAAACAGTTTGCGAAACCAATCCCCCATGTGATGTGGCCCTCGTCGATATGAAAATTGAAATCGCCGGTCTGGCCGGCGTCGATCGCAAAGCGGATTGAAGCCGTGCTTGCCAGCGCTGTCGAGTCGATGGCCGTGGCGGTCGCATCGACCGTGCCGCCGGGCAGATTGCACGCCGCGGCGGCGAACAGGCGGCCATTTAAGTCGGCGGAGACTGAAGCGACAAGCCTAGCCTCGCTTTCGAAGTCGACGACGAGCGTATCGAGATTCTGGTTTGCATCCACCACCGTACCGGTCACGGTGGCGCACTGGCCATCGACAACGACACCGAGATTGTCGATCGTCGGTGCCTGTTCCGGCGGCGGCTCGCCGATTCGTTCGGTGATCGCGATCGGTGCGCTGCTCTGACCGCAGTCGTCGATGGCAACTGCAGTGATTTCATACAAGGCATCCAAAAGTGGCGCACTGGTGGCGCTGAATTGGCCGGAGCCATCGATGCCGGTAAGCAGCACTTCGACTTCAACCATCGCGTTATTGATGTCGCTGATCGCAATCTCGACGTGATCGACTGTGCCGTCGGCGTCGGTCGCGGTACCGCTGATGGTCAGTGCGTTGTTGTTGACCAGGGCGCTCAAGCCGCTGATCTGCGGTGCTTCATTGCGGTTGATGCGAGGGTTGTTTGCAGCGAAAAATTCGCCTAGATACGCTGCGAAGTTGATGCTTGTGCCGCCGATGAAGCTGCCGCTGGCGCCACTTCCGCCTGACCAGACGTGACCCAAGCCGTCGAACCACAGCATGGCCACGCGATTGTCCAGCCACAGAGTTTGCTCGGCAGTGCCCGAGCCGTTGGCATTCGTGTCATCAATGGTTATCGTGCCCGGCAATTGCGTTACACCATAGGTTTGGGCATAACCATTGGCGTTTTGCCGGTTGTAGCATGTGCTGACAGTGGTATCGGCAGTGCCTTGCGCAATCACCGCGATTTGGCTATCCAGAAACGATTCAACAGCGGCATTGGCATAGCTGCGGCAGCGACTCTCGAACTGAGCTGGCGATACCGACTCACAGCTGCCAATCGCGCCGCTGGAGCTGGTGCCGATGGTCGGCCCGGCGCTCGGTGCCACTCCTGCGAAAATGTCCGGGGCCACGCATCCGGTCTGGGCCGCGAAGCTTGCGCCGGAGGACAGCCCGGAGATGTAGACCTGGTTGGCATCGATCGCTTTGGATGGATCGGCCGTAAGCGTCTGCGCCAGATTGATCAGGTTGGCATAGTCGCCCGAGTTTCGAGAAATCGCACCCTGCCAGTAAGACCAGCAACTGAAACCGGCCTTGTTCATTGCGTCAGGAACGGCAACGACCATGCCGTGCGTCTCGGCGGCCTGTTCGAGCTTTGCGTTTAAGAATGCATCAATCGACTGCGTGCAACCATGCAACACCAAAAGCAATGCCCGGCCAGTGCCGACCGGCGAGATCGAATCGGGCGTATAGACGTGGACGTTGTTAAAGCCGCCCAATGCCCGGTTTTGTTGCCAGGAGCCACCCAGTGCCGATTCGCTGAGTGCGAAAAGCATCAGCAAACTGCCGATTATGGCTAAACGGTGAGCCCGTCCTGGGTCCGTGCTGCCCATCGAGTATATGCGTTTCAGGTTCATGATCAGTTTCCCCACTGTTTGTGTGCCGACATCGTAGGCAGACGCGCGGTGAGAAGACCATTGGACCAAAGGGCAAGCAGCAAACGCGCACCGAACCGATGCCGGTCGCGAAATCGACCCGCAGCTAGCAGCCTGCCTTTTCCGCCCCATCATGAACCCCGAGGCCGCTTGAGCCCGCCGTATTCATGATTCGAACCGCGGCGACAGACACATCGGCAACGCCTCCGCGACAGTGGCTTGCGTGTCCATCTTCTGACCCCACCGTTCGCGGCCAGTCGGCCCGGTTTGGACTTCGCGCGACGGCCTCGCGGCCGTACACAAAGGCAGCAAGCTTCGATCGGCCCCGGGCTTCAGGACCCGGGCTGGAATAGACGGTTTTCGCCCAGGCATTGGGCGAGTTCACGGTAGGCGCTGATGATGGCAGCGGGACCGGGCTCGTTACCGGTGCGGCGCAGGATGCGCTCGGCCAACGTACCTTGTTGAAGAATCATGCCCAGGTGGCCATCCGGGTCGGAGCCGAGCCAGCCGCGCTGCAACATCGTGCGCCAGGCGTGTGCTGCGGTCATTGGCTGTGTTAGACCAAAGGCTTTAAGCCAGTCGGAGTGATCAATGCGGGCAGCGCCTCCGTAGCGTGCGCATTCGAACAACAGGTCGGCCAACTCCGAGTGGTCAAACGCCTGTTGCCGGTCGAAATCGACGATTTCGCCATCGTAAAGACGCTTGATCAGGGCAACGACGGCCCGCGCAATGGTCAGGTCAGCGGCTGGGCACTCCTGCAGGTCGATAATCCGAATCTCGATGGTCTGGCGCTCGAAACGCGCGATTGCCGCACGCGAATTCAGCCAGTCGTCGACCAGCACACCGTCGCAATCGAACGGCGCGATCGCTCGATACATCGGCTGGAGAATTTGTGCGTGGTAATCGTCGATCGACGCGACCGCCTCTGGAATCACCTGACCGGAGATTTCCGGTACCTCGCGCTGGTTGTCGCGGTAGTAGCGCAGACGCGTGTCCATCCAGCCGGTTGATCGGCCCTGCTCAAACGGTGATGCCGCCGACAGCGCGGGGATCAGCGGCAGCACCACGCGAATGGCTGCGTGCAGCCGGGTAAATTCGGCATCGTCGGCAAACGGCAGGTTGATATGCATGGACTGCAAGTTCGACCAGCCGTGGCCACGACAGTCGAAGATGCGGTTGTAGGCGGCATAGATTTCATTTTGCCCGAACGGCCACAGCACGGTTTCCCGATCGGGTTCGAACAGCGGATGCATGGCCGTCGGCAGCAGGCAGGCACCGTGTGGTTCCAACAGGCCGTTGATCGCGACAAGGTCGGCGTGAAAGTTGTCTTCCAGGCCGTCCAGCGTCGTTGCAGGCCCATTGGTCTTGAGCTCAACGACATGCCGAACAAGTTCGTTTGACCAGGCAAGCTCGTCGTGGGCGACCTCGTTGGCAATGTCGCCATTGCGGTCGGTTAGCAGCACATCGGCAATCGGCCGTGTCGCGAGCGTGTCGCGGTCGACGAGCATGTATTCAAGCTCGATCCCATAGCCGGTAAAGGCATGCAGCTTGGGCGGTGGGGTAACCGGTTCGATGGTGGGCATGGCCGGGTTTGTGATGCCTTCGTGGGGATGATGATCAACAGGGCAAGAAGCGCCTGCAGTGCTCGTGTGCGATCAGGCAGTACACTCGTGTGCCGGTGCGCTACGCTGCGGCCTTGAGGGCCTGGTCGAGGTCGGCGATCAGGTCGTCGGCCAGCTCAATGCCGACCGAAAGCCGCATCAGCCGGTCATCGATGCCGAGTGCCGCGCGGGCTTGTGCAGTCAGGCGGGCATGACTGGTGCGCGACGGCTGGCAGATGGTCGATTCAACCCCGGCCAGACTGACCGCCGGGGTAATCAACTGAAGGTGTTCCAGGAACCGGTCCGGGTCAACGGCGCTGTCAAGTCGAAAGCTCAGCATGGCACCAAAGGCGCTCATCTGCTGCCCGGCGATTTGATGGCCGGCATCGCCGACCAGTCCGGGATAGAACACGCGCGTGATTCGGTCTCGCGGTTCCAGCCAGTCGGCAAGATCGGCTGCGTTGGCGGCCTGCCGCTCGACCCGGATGGCAAGCGTTTTTAACGAACGCTCGAGCAGGTACAGGTCCTGACCGTTGAGGCTTGAACCCAGCCGAATAGCCTGCGGCCGGATCTGGTCGATCAGTTTGTCAGAGCCGGCCAGGGCACCGCACAACAGGTCGGAATGGCCGCCGAAGTATTTGGTGGCCGAGTGCATTACCAGATCGAATCCGAATTCGATGGGGCGCTGAAGAATGGGTGTTGCGAAGGTGTTGTCGATGACCGACACGATCTTGTGATCGGCCAGAATCGAGGCGGTCGCGGCAAGGTCGATCACGCGCAGCAGCGGGTTGGTCGGTGATTCAACCCACGCCAGGCGCGTCTCCGGGCGAATCAGCTCGGCCAGCGTGTCCGGGTTGCCATCCCAGGTCGAAAATTCGAAGCCGGCCGGTTTGAGCAGGCCCTCGACCAAATCCGAGGTGCCGCCGTACAGACCTTCAAGCAGGATGGCATGGTCGCCGGGCCGCATCAAGCCGAAAAAGACCGCGCTGATTGCGCCCAGGCCGGATGCCGTGATCAGCGCGGCCTCGGCGCTTTCGAGCGCTGCGATTCGGCGCGCGACAACGCGGTGATTGGGCGTGTTGAGATAGCGCGGATAACGCACCTGATCGTCGCGCGTGTAATCAAAGGCGGTTGACGTGACGATCGGCGTGTTCAGGCCTTGCTCGACCGGTCCTCGCTCGTGGCCTGCGTGCACGCACAGGGTTTCCAGTGCGGTTTTGGATATTGGGGGCTTCATGATTGCGTTGTCATTTTCAATGCTGGGGTATGCCGTTGCACCCGACGACCGGCGATCCTGACGTCAGCCTCGCGACCGCGACTGCAGCAGCGCATGCCGGCCGCCCGAGTCGCATAGCCGCGATCGGCTGTCTCGCGTACGGTTTCGCCCGGGTCTTCGTTCGAATGGGTTTCCATTCTCGAAGTGTACTCCGCCGATGGGTCGCACAAGTAATGAGTTGATTGGGTGTCAAGGTATTGAAGCCGGATGGGTCTCTCATCGCGCGCTCATGGGTTGCAGCCATGTGCCGTGGCAGTGCCGCAGTAGGCGGGGTGGTGAACAAGGCGGGAGGAGGCGGGTTTATGCAACGCTGGGGGCTATTCCCGGACACAAATGCCAGTGAGG
>JAIVHD010000262.1 GCA_020201235.1 Lysobacteraceae bacterium | reverse complement strand
CTCCGACTCCGAAACCGGCCGGGAGCATGAACCGGAGTTGGAGTCGGAGGTGTCCACCGAGGTTCGATTCGAGCCGTGGCCGGAAACGTCTGGCGGCGGTCAGAAGCCTCAGACCGAGCCCGAGTCGATCGCCGCGTCCGGCGAATCATCCGATCTGATTCCAATCGATTACCAAAGCCTGGACGAGGAATTGCTGGAGCTGTTCATCGAAGAAGCGCATGAGTTGCTCGAGCACTCCGATGACCTGATGCGGCAATGGCGCGATCAGCCCGAAGATCGCAATATCGTGACCGCGTTGCAGCGCGACGTGCACACGATCAAGGGCAGTGCCCGCATGGCCGGGCTCAATCCGGTTGGCGAAGTGGCGCACGTGCTCGAGGACTTGCTCGAGAACATCGCCGGCGGCCGCACAAAGGCCACGTCGGCAAGCATCGATGCGCTGGAAGCCGGCTGCGATCATCTCAACGTGATGCTCGAGGCGGTTGTTCGGCGCGACAAGCTACCGGCCAGGCCGGCCACTGAAAGCGTTCACGAGCAAGATCTTACCAAAGTCTCCGACCAAACCGGCGATGCCGCGACGGCGCTCGACGAGCAGACCGCGAGCACCGCACGGGTCAGCATGATCCGGTTGGCATCCGAGCAAGTCGAGCAGTTACTAAACTACGCCGGCGAAGTCAGTATTTTCCGCTCGCGGATCGAGCAGGAAATCGGTTCTTTCCGGTCCAATATCGGTGAGGTCGAGCAAACGGTCGCGCGCTTGCGCGAGCAGTTGCGCAAGCTCGAGCAGGAAACCGAAGCTCAGATTCTTTCGCGCTACGAGCGCGAACACGGCGTGCCGGATGCGGCTTTCGACCCGTTGGAACTTGATCGCTATTCGACCATCCAGCAGCTTTCGCGCGCCTTGGCCGAAAGTGTTAGCGATCTAAACAGCCTGACCGATCTGATGGACAACTCGGGCCGCCAGTCCGAAACCCTGCTGATGCAACAGGCGCGGGTCAATACCGAGTTGCAGGAAGGCCTGATGCAGGCCCGCATGGTGTCGTTTAATACGCTGGCGCCGCGGCTGCGGCGAGTGGTTCGCAATGCCGCTCGCGATGCTGGACGAAAGGCCGAACTCGAAATTCGATTCGAGGGCGAGGGCGAGCTCGACCGCAACGTTCTCGACCGCATGACCGCACCGATTGAGCACATCCTTCGCAATGCGATTGCCCACGGCATCGAAGCGCCGCAGCAGCGACGCGCCGCCAACAAGCCCGAAAGCGGCCGGATCCTGATTGAAATCGAGCGCGAGGCAACCGAGCTGCTGATCCGCGTCGGTGATGATGGTGCCGGACTCAATCTCGATCGTATCCGGGCGCAGGCCATCGAGACTGGTCTGCTCGATGAGCACCAGGCGCGCGATCGACAGGCGCTGTCGCAAGTGATTTTCCAGACCGGTTTCACGACCGCCGAAGTCGTCAGCGAACTGTCCGGTCGCGGTGTCGGTATGGACGTGGTATCCAACGAGATTCGGCAGATCGGGGGGCGCATTCAGGTTGAAAGCGAGGCCGGCCTGGGCACCACGTTTACGATGCGCATTCCGCTTAGCCTTGCAGTGATGCAGGCGATTTTCGTCGATGTCGCCGAACGTCTGTTCGCGATCCCGCTACAGGCCGTGCGCGGTGTTGCCCGAATCAGTCCGGCCGAGTGGCGCGACGCGATCCATTCCGATGGCCGCTATCGCTATGGCGGCGAAACCTACCCGCTACTGGAGCTGGAGCCGCAGCTTGGCTTCGATCCGGCCGAGGTGCTCGACCAAAGCCTATCGCTGCTCATGATCGCGGCCGGCGACCAGCGAGCGGCGATTCGGGTATCCGAAATCCAGGGGCATCGCGAGGTCGTGCTTAAGCCGGTCGGGCCCCAAATTAGCTCGATTTCCGGCATCCTCGGCGGCACCATCATGGGCGATGGCCAGGTGGTGGTGATTCTCGACATGGCGCCGCTGATCGACTCGGCGCTCGCCGGTCGGCGTCTGCCGGGCCGTACCGAGTTGGAGGTTGCAGGCCCGAGCGAACAAGAAATCAAGCGCACACCGCTGATCATGGTGGTCGACGATTCGATCACCATGCGCCGCGTGACCGCGCGGATTCTTGAGCACCATGGCCTCGAAGTCGTTACCGCCCGCGATGGCGTTGAAGCGGTTGACTTGCTGCACGAGCGGGTGCCCGACCTGATGCTGTTGGATATCGAAATGCCACGCATGGACGGTTTCGAGCTTGCGGCCTATATCCGTTCTGAAACCCGCCTGGCCGATCTTCCGATCATGATGATTACCTCGCGCTCCGGCGACAAGCATCGCGCGCGCGCTCGCGAACTTGGCGTTGATCGCTACCTGATCAAGCCGTACCAGGAAGCCAACCTGGTGCGCAACGCCTTCGAGATGCTCGAAATGCCGGTTCCACAGGATTAGCCGATGTCCCAAACTGAAATTCGCAGTGTTCTGGTTCCAATCACCGATGCTGAGCTGCTGCTGCCCAATGCCAGTATTGCCGAAATTGTCGGTTATAGCCGGCCCGAACCAATCGAGCAGGCCCCGGCATGGTTGCTCGGCAATATCCTTTGGCACGGCTGGCAGGTGCCCGTGGTTTCGTTCGGCATGCTGATCGAGCAGGAGGCAAGCGAAGATCGCGAGGGTGCCAGGATTTGCATTACCAAGGCCCTGACCAGCAACGAGCGTATGCCCTACATCGGAATTCTGGCACAGGGCTTTCCGCGACTGGTTACGGTAACCGAATCCAGCTTGAGTGAGGTCCCGGACTCCAGTATTCATATGGCCACGGCCGGCAAGGCGATCATCGGTGACCGGGAAGCCTGGATCCCGGAGCTGGACCGTGTCGGTCAGCTGGTCGCGCATGCTGCATTCGGGACGCTGCCGCTGGCCGGCGTTTGAGCAGAAGGGATGGTGAATAAGCCGGGTTTAGCCGCTGAAATCGCCGCCCAGGCTTTGCAATACGGCCAGCGCAGTCATTCCGGCGGTCTCCGAGCGCAACACCCTCGGCCCAAGTGAGGCGGGTTTAAATTCAAGTCGCCGCAGTACTTGCAGGTCCTGGTCGCTCCATCCGCCTTCGGGCCCAATCGCGATCGCCACCCGGCTGCTCGAAAGATTAGCCTGGCCAAGGCCCGAGCCGGCTTCCGGATGCAGGTAATAACGGTCCCTGGACTCGATCTGGAGCTCGTCGAGAATGACTGGCGGCGCCACCGGCATCACCAGATTGCGACCCGATTGCTCGCAGGCGTTAATAACAATCTCGCGCCATCGCGCACGCTGGCGTTCGGTTCTTGCCGGATCCGGCCGCACGTCGCAGCGCTGCGAAACGATCGGACGAATTTCGCTCGCACCGAGTTCGACCGCCTTCTGGATGATCCAGTCCATTTTTTCGCCGCGCGCAAGCGCCTGAACCAGCACGATCGACAGCGGCGATTCACGATCGACACGGGCAGCCTCGATCACCCGCACGCGGCAGCCGTCGCGCCGACTTGCCACGGTCAACTCGGCGCGCGCCTGCACGCCGCTGCCGTCGAACAGTTCGATCGCGTCGCCGACCCGACGACGCAGGACCCGCAGCAGGTGATGCGTGGCGCGCTGGTCCAGTTCGAACTCGCAATCGACCTGCAGTGGCGCGTGACAAAAGACGCGGACGGTCCGCATGATTGCCCGCTCCTTTAGCGAATCGCCACGGCGCGATCAATGCCGTCCATGGCAACGCCCGCGAGGTGGTCGATTTCGTCATCTTCAATAACATACGGCGGCATCAGGTAGACCACGTTGCCGAGTGGCCGAAGCAGGGCCTGGTGGTCCAGACCATGGCGATAGACCGCCAGACCTCGCCGCTGCTGCCATGGGTAGGGACGACCGTGATCGTCGACCATCTCGATGGCGAGAATCATGCCGGTCTGGCGGATGTCGCCAACGTTTCGATGGTCCTCGAGTCCGGCAACGGCGGCCCGCATGCGTGCCGACCGACGCCGGTTCTCGGCCAGCACGTCTGATTGCTCGAACAGCTCCAGCACCGCGAGTGCGGCCGCGCAACAAAGGGCGTTGCCGGTGTAGCTGTGCGAATGCAGAAAGGCCCTGGATTCCGAGTAGTCGGCATAGAAGGCCTGGTAGACCTTGTCGTTGGTCAAGACCGCCGACAGCGGCAGATAGCCACCGGTCAAGCCCTTGGAAAGGCACATAAAATCGGGTGTGATGGCGGCCTGTTCGCAGGCAAACAGGGTGCCTGTGCGGCCAAAGCCGACCGCGATCTCGTCGGCGATCAGGTGGACCTGATAACGGTCGCAGGCTTGCCTGAGAAGCTCCAGATAAACCGGGTCGTACATGCGCATGCCGCCGGCGCACTGGACCAGCGGCTCGACGATGACCGCGCAGATCTCGTCGTGATGCCGCGCCAGCGTTTGCTCCATGGCCTGGAAGCGTTCGCGCGCCTGCTCGGCCCAGCTCATTCCGGGCGCGCGTTCAAATGCATCCGGCGAGGGCACGACAATCGGTTCGAGCAGCAGCGGTGCGTAGGTCTGCTTGTACAGGCCGACATCGCTGACGCCGAGTGCACCTAGCGTTTCGCCGTGGTAGCTGCCCGAAAGGCAGACAAACCGGGTTCGTCGCTGCTGTCCGAGGTTTCGCCAGTAATGAAACGACATCTTGAGCGCGACTTCGACAGCCGCCGAACCGGAGTCGGCATAGAAGACGCGCTCCAGACCCGGCGGCGTGATCGAGACCAGCCGTTCAGCCAACTCGGTCGCGGCCGGGTGAGTCAAGCCGGCCAGAATCACGTGTTCAAGCGATTGTGCCTGCTCGGCCAGCCGGCGGTTGATGTGCGGATGGGCATGACCGAACAGGTTGACCCACCAGGAACTGATCGCATCGATGTATCGATTGCCGTCGAAGTCTTCCAGCCACACGCCCTTGCCGGATCGTATCGGGATCATCGGCAGCTCTTCATGGTCCTTCATTTGCGTGCAGGGGTGCCACAGCACATCCAGGTCGCGCTGCCGCCAGTGCTCATTGTTCATTTTCGGTTGAACCCGCTGTTAGTTTGCTATGATCGTGCGTATGACGAAGACACTTCAATCCCCATTTGTCGGGGTCTGCGCCGGGCCTGGTCGGCCGGCCGGTTTCACGCTGATCGAAGTTCTGGTGGTGGTGGTGATTATCGGCATCCTGGCGGCCGTCGTGGTGCCGCGTTTCATGGATGAGCCGGACCAGGCGCGCGCGGTTAAGGCGCGTCAGGATATCCAGGCGATCGTGACGGCCTTAAAGATGTACCGGCTCGACAACCGCGTCTACCCGTCCATAAACCAGGGCTTGAGGGCACTGGTCGAGCCGCCGCGCGGACAGCCCGAGGCTCCGAATTGGCAGGTCGGCGGCTATCTGGAGCGTCTTCCCGAAGACCCGTGGGGGCGCGAGTATCTTTATCTTAACCCGGGCGTTCATGCCGAAATCGACGTTTGGACCAACGGTGCCAATGGCCAGCCCGGCGGCGAGCACGCGAATGCTGAACTCGGCAACTGGATGCAATAGCTTGCGGCCTGCTGCCGGACCGATGGCGGCACATCGCCAGGCCGGTTTCACCTTGCTCGAAATCCTTGTCGTGGTTGTTATTGCCGCGATCATAACCAGCATGGCGGTACTCAGCCTGCCGGATTCGGGGCCGCAGACCTTGCTGGAGCGCGAGCAAGCGCGCCTGCGGGCCTCGCTGCAGTCGATGTGCGACCGGGCGCTTCTGAGCGGGTCGGTCCAGGGTGTCCGTTTCTTCCGCCAGGGCTACGATTTCTGGCACCGCAGTGAATCGTCCTGGCAGCCGCTGGCCGCAAACCGGCGGCCGCTCACCGTGAACTGGCCGGAATCGCTGACCTACCGGCTTTCGGTCGAGGGCCACGAACTGTCCGCCGCCGTCCCGGCTCGGCCGCAGGTCCGCTGCTCGGCACTGGAACCGCCGACCGCATTTCGCCTGGAGTTGCGGTCCGGCCGCCATCGTCTGACATTGTCCTGGCCTGAATGATGACCCGGTATCTCAGGAGTTCGCCCGTGATCGCTACGTCGG
>JAIVHD010000221.1 GCA_020201235.1 Lysobacteraceae bacterium | reverse complement strand
TGCGCCGGTGCTCGACAGTGTCGGGCCAATCAGTGCGAACGTCACCAGCTGCAACACCCCGCCGAGCGGGCCGCTGCTCCAGTCGCCGGTGGGCACACTGCCGGCCGGAACCGATCCGGTGGCCTTCAGTTGGCAGGCGGTTGACGGCGCAGAGGATTACCGCATTCGGGTCTGGGCAAGCGCGACGCCGAGCGACGTTCTCGTGGACACGACGATCACGACGACCAGCCTGGCACCTGCGGTCGCATTCGATCCGGGGGTTGAATATACCTGGCAGGTCTCGGCTCAAAGTGCCGCATGGTGCGGCCCGGCCGAATCTCCGACACAGGCATTTACGATCGACGAACCGGTCGATTGCCCGATCCTTCCGCAAGCGCCGGAGTTGCTTGCGCCGCTGGGCGCCCGTCCGGCCAGTGAGCTGCCGCCGCGGTTTGACTGGAGCGCGGTCAATGGTGCCAATTCATATCGACTTCAGGTCTGGGCCCAGGCCAATCCCGCGAATCTGCTGCTCGACCAGCCGTCGTTGACGGTCACCGAGTTCCAGGCATCGAGCCTGGACGCGTTTGAGCCGGATGTGAACTATATCTGGCAGGTGTTGGTGAATGCAGATGGCTGCGACCCGGTGGCCTCGACAACAGCCGGCTTCCGGTTCGAGTCTGCGGTCGTACCCGGGCCGCTTCCCGACGTCGATCCCGCGCCGCTGAATCTCACGACGTTGCACTCGCGCCCGTCACACAACCCGGCCGTGGGGGCATTGCAAGGCGAGGCCGGCGTCAGCGGCGGTGCGGCCACCTATACCGTCGGCATCAACGTTCCGCCAGGCCGGGCCGGCATGCAACCCGCGCTTGCGATCGGCTATAACAGCCGCGCCGGCAACGGCAAGCTTGGTATGGGCTTCAGTCTCAACGGACTATCCCAAATCCACCGCTGCCCGGCCACGGTCGCGCAGGATGGCGCTGGCGTCGGTATACGGTTTGCCGACACCGATCGTCTGTGCCTGGACGGGCAGCGGTTGGTCGTGGTGTCGGGCAACTACTGGGGTGCAGGCTCGGAGTATCGGACCGAAATTGAAAGCTTTGTCCGGGTCCGGATGAATGGCTCCGGTATTGATGGCAACAACATCTCGTTTACGTTGCGCGACAAGGACGGCAACGAACGCCTCTACGGCCAAACGCAGGCCTCGCGCGCGGCCCCGCGCAGCCCATTGGGAGCCAGGCGCACCACGGCCTGGCTACTGAACCGCGAGACCGACCCGTCTGGCAATCGGATCGATTGGTTGCGCTTAACGGGCAACGCTGGTTGATCGGCGTGAACGCCGAAGGCGAGGAGCTGGGCAGAATCCCGTTTGCGTTGCCCAATGGCGGTCAATTCATGACCTACGAAAGCCTGCGTGCCGATGCCGATTTCAACAACGATGGCCGGGTGGGCTTGCTGGGCGTTGTCGAGCACAACGGCCAGGACGTTTTTGCAATCGCGCAGTGGAAACCGCAGCTTGATTGGGACGACGCCTGTTCGCCCGGATCGTTGAGTTGTTCGCGCACGTTTAACCAGATGATGGACATTCGACCGACCACCATCCCGGCGCGCAGTCCCGGGGGCAGTTTGCGTACCGCCCAAATCGGCGACCTGAACGCCGACGGTCTCAACGACTTCGTAGTCATGACACCCGATGATTCGCTGCTGCTGTATCTCAACCAGGATACGCAGACCAATGTCGGCACCACCGCGCCGATTCCTTTTTCAGACCCGTTCGAATTGGCGCAGCTTGAAAACGCGTTCGGCACGGGGCTGATCTTTCGTCAGCCGCAACTTTCGGACCTGGACGGCGACGGTGTTGCCGATATCGTGATCTCGGCGCGGCCCGGCGACGACGTCCGGGCCGGCTTCGGGCTGCACGGCGTGCTGCTCAACCGGCTGCCGGCTGGCGGTAATCCGGCCACGTCGTTCGAAGTGCACACCGGGCTCCAGCTTGGGCTGGCGTTCAATACCGGCAAGACCTTCCACTTGCTGATGGACATTAACGGCGACGGTCTCGACGACGTGGTATTCGTCCCGCCCGGACCCGAGGGCGGCTTTGGGCCGTTCGATCCGGCCAATGTCCGCTGGCACTATCAGATGAACCGCGGGCTGGCTGCGGGTTCGACGGCGGCCCTGTTCGACGCCCCGGTCGATACCGCTTCCCGCGTCGGACTTTGGCGGACGACCATCGACCCGACTGGCCCGATTACACCGCTTTACAGCAACCTGATCGGGAGCGTCGACTGGAACCAGGACGGGCGGGCCGGCCTGATGGTGCCGGTGGAGCTGGAGAGCGCGATTTGCGCCGAGCCGTTCCGCAGCCGAGACGCTACGCCCACCTTCTATTGCCCGGCCCATCCGAATGAAAGGGACTGGGCGCCAGTGCCCGCCTGTGGCGAGTTGGGGACCGCACCAGGCCGCTCGAATCGCCAAGGCTGGCCCACGGAAGCCACGTCCAAGCTGATCGGGGTGGAAGTGCTGGCCAACCGCCACACGATCGCCGACGACCTGTACGGCGACGGCGTCACCGACTTTGTCGGCCGGGTCGGTTGCCTCGAAGCAACGCCGCCGGCCGAAGCCCCGGAAGGCGGTGGATCGAACAACACCCGTTGTGTAGGATTCAGCATCGGCGGTAGCTGGCCGCTGGAAAAAGAGGTCGTCAATCAGGAACTGCTGCTGACGGAGCGCAGCTACTACGCTGCCAGTCTGAAACCGGAGATCAAACGCCACCAAGTGCTCGACCTGCTCGAAATCGTACACGACGGCTTCGGCCGGACACACGCCTGGGACTACGCGCCGCTTTCAACACGTGCGGAACAATCGTCCAGTGCTCCATCGGCGCGTCCGGTTGATTTTCCGCTTTATCGCATCCCGCCGCGCGATGCCGGCAACAGCCTGTTCGCCGAAGCGCCGTATGATCACTTCTACTTCCGCTCCAGCATGTACGTGGTCTCGGCCTTTCACCGCGAAAATGGTGTATCGGTCGGCGGTGGGCTGAACTCCACCTACTACGGCTACGAAGAAGCCGTGTTCAACCGCCGAGGGCGCGGGTTTCAGGGCTTCCGGCGCATGATCGAGCAAACGAACACGCCCGGGGATACGGCCAACGATCTGCGCACCGTCACTGATTTCCACCAGGTCTTCCCGCTGGCCGGGCGCATGAAGCGACAGCAGGTGTTCAAGGCCCGTGACGCGCTGACTTTCGGCAGCCCAATCCGGGAGATCAGCGAAGACTGGGTCTGCATGCGCCTGCAAGGCAGCAGCTACAGCGTCGCGACGGCGGCCGAATGTGATGGCCTGCGCGACGATCAACGTGCCGGGGTGGAAATCGCGCTGGTGCGCATGGGCACTATGGTCTCGACCGAAAACGACCTGCAAACCCACAACCTGGTCAGCCGCACCGAAGTCGAAGTCGATTACAACCCGACCAACGGCCAGCCCCAGCGGCAAACGACCAGCGCGACCGATGTCGGCATCAGAACACGCACGGTGGAAACCGATTTGGTCTACGCCTCAGCGCAGACCGCGTTCGACGACTGGTGGATCGACCGGCTGCGCAGCCGGCAGCGGACCAGTCAGATCAGCTATCTGCACACCCACGCGCTGCCCGGTGGCCTGCCGGCCGGGTTCTCGGCCGCCGACGTCACGGATGCGCAGACGGTCACCGAACTGTTCGGCTGGAATACCACCCAGCGCAAACCGGCTTGTGTCTACAGCATCGCAGGTACGGTTCCG
>JAIVHD010000041.1 GCA_020201235.1 Lysobacteraceae bacterium | reverse complement strand
CCTCGGAGATCACCAGGTCCTGATACAACGTGATCTTGCTGAACGAAAACAGTACCGCGAGTTCGGGGCGGGTCAAGCCCCGGCCGTGCGCGACACGGTCGCGCAATTGCTCTTCATCGGGCAGCGCTTCGAGATCCCGATCGATCACGCCTTGATGCTCAAGCGTTGTGATGAAATGAGCCTCTGCCCCAAGACGGGTCGAGGTCAGCGATTCCATCATGCTCAGGGCCTGGGTCTGGAGGTAGTTGCTACGCAACACCAGCGACTCCACCTCGCCGGTCATGGCCTGCAGCAGCTCGTTGCGCTGTTCCCGGTCCAGACGTCCTTCTGTGACCGCCCGGTTGAGCAGGATCTTGATATTGACTTCGTGGTCGGAGCAATCCACGCCGGCCGAATTGTCGATGAAATCGGTGTTGATTCGACCGCCTTCGAGGGCGTATTCGATTCGTCCTTTTTGCGTCAGGCCCAGGTTTCCGCCTTCGCCGACAACCCGGCAGTTCAGGTCGCGACCGTCGACCCGAACCGGATTGTTGGCCAGGTCACCGACATCGCTGTGGCTTTCACTCGACGCTTTGACGTAGGTGCCGATGCCGCCGTTCCACAGCAGGTCGCAATGGCAGCACAACAACGCTCGGATCAGCGCCTGCGGGGTTAATTCGCGTTCCTCAATCTGCAACCACTCGCGCACCGGGTCAGTGATCGGCACAGTTTTGGACTGACGCGAATAGATTCCGCCGCCCCGGGAAATCAGACTGGTGTCGTAATCCGCCCAACTCGAACGCGACAGCCCGAACAGGCGCTCGCGCTCCCGGAAGCTTGCCTCGGCGTCCGGATCCGGATCGATAAAGATGTGCAGGTGATTAAAGGCCGCCCGCAGCCGGATATGCCGGGACAACAGCATACCGTTACCGAACACGTCACCAGACATGTCACCGATGCCGACGACATCAAATTCCTGAGTCTGGGTGTTGAGGCCCAACTCGCGAAAATGCCGCTTGACCGATTCCCATGCGCCCTTGGCGGTGATCCCCATTTTCTTGTGGTCGTAGCCGTTGGATCCGCCTGAGGCGAACGCGTCACCCAACCAGAATCCGTGCTCGGCTGAAATGGCGTTGGCAATATCGGAAAACGTGGCCGTGCCTTTGTCGGCCGCCACCACCAGGTACGGATCATCCTGGTCCAGCCGAACCACATCGGCCGGCGCACGAACGACCTCGCCGTCAAGGTTGTCGGTAAGCTCGAGCAATCCGTTGATAAACGAACGGTAGCAATAAACAACCTCGGCCATGACTTCGTCGCGGTCGGCGCTATCGGGCAATCGCTTTACAAAAAAACCGCCCTTGGCCCCGACCGGTACGATCATCGTATTTTTGACCGTCTGGGCTTTCATCAGACCCAGCACTTCGGTACGGAAATCTTCGCGTCGATCAGACCAGCGCAGACCACCTCGTGCAACCTTGCCGCCGCGCAGATGTACACCCTCCACGCGCGGCGAGTAGACCCAGACCTCACGAAACGGGCGTGGCTTCGGCAGGTCCGGCAAGCGGCCCGAATCGAACTTGAAGCTGATGTGCTCGTGATGCTGACCCCGGGCGTCGCGCTGAAAATAGTTGGTTCTGAGCATCGCCCGGATCATGTTGGTGAAGCTGCGAATGATGCGATCCTGGTCGGCGCTGCCAATCGAGTCAAGCATTCTGAAAATCGCCTTGCGGACGGCCTGCGCATCGTCGTTTTGATCAAACGTCTCGCGCGCCACGAAAACATCATCGAGAAATTCGACCAGCACGGGGTCATCGATCGGCTCGGCCAGCTCTCGACATTGCTGCTCGAGATGTCGTCGCGCGGTGGCCCGACGCGATCGGCTTTCGGTCTCGCGGCCCGGGTCGAAGCGCGCCTCAAAGAACTCCACTAGCAAACGTGCCGCCAACGGCCACGCGGCCAGGGTCTGTTCCAGGTAATTCTGGGAAAACGGCGAACCGGTCTGCTGCATGAACTTGGCACAGGCACGCAACAAACAGGCCTGGCGCCATTCGAGCCGGGCCAGGATAACCAGCCGATTAAAACCATCGTTTTCGTTCAGACCGCGCCAGGTCTGCTCGAACGCGCGCTGGAACGGCTCTCGCATCAATTCCAGCTGGACTTTGACCGACTTCGGCGGATGCATGTCGAAGTCCTGGATCCAGATGCAGTTGCCGTCATCCAGATTCAACTGATACGGCCGTTCCGAGACGATCCGCATGCCCAGGTTCTCAAGCATCGGCAACACATCGGAAAGCGGTATCGGATCGTTGTATTTGAACAGCTTAAAGCGAAGAATGCCCTGACCGCGTCGGCGCGGCTTGTACAAACTCATCTCCAGATCGTTGACGTGGCGAAGCCGCGCGGCGGACAGCACATCGAAACTGGCGACGTGGGGCGCGACGTCGCTCTGGTAACTAAGCGGAAAGGCGCGCCCGAACCGGCGCATCAGCTTCAGACCCTTTTCTTCACCGCATCCGCGCACTAAGGCTTCACCGAGTTCGTCATCCCAACTACGGATGGCCTGCTTGATTCTGGCCTCGATGTCATCGACATCAAAATCGAGGGTGCGATCGTTTCGCGGCCGCACGATGACATGCATTCGGGCAAGCTTCGACTCCCCAACTTGAACCGAAAAATCAAGCCGTTCGCCCTTGAGTGCGCGTTTGAGAATCGCCTGGACCTTTTGCCGGTTTTCGGTATTGAAGCGATCTCGGGGAATGAAAACCATGCAAGAATAAAATCGCCCAAATCGCTCCCTGCGCACGAAAAGTCGGGTCTGGACACGCTCCTGGAGATCGAGGATACCGGTTCCCAGCCCGAGCAACTCGCGAACGCCGGCCTGAAACAATTCATCGCGCGGCAAGGTTTCCAGGATATGCATCAGGGCTTTGCCGGCGTGCGAGCCCGGCCTCAATCCAGAAAGCTCCAGTACCTGCGCCACCTTCGTCCTGACCAGCGGCGTATCCTGACACCGGCGGATGTAGGCACCGGACGTGAACAGGCCGATCAGGCGCTTTTCGCCGCTAACCCGCCCCTCGTCATTAAACCGAAGCACCGAGATATAGTCCATGTAGCCATCCCGGTGAACACTCGACCGACCGTTGGTCTTCGTGATGATGATGGGATGAATCTGGCCGCTGGTACCGCGCGGGTCGCCGGACAGCTTATCGAGAAGCCTCGGTGGCGATTGGCGGTGCTCATCACGCATCAACCCCAGGCCGCTGTCGGCCACCGCCTCGAGTACCCGCCCGCTGTCACTTTGGCGGATTTCATATTCGCGATAACCGAGAAAGGTGAAATGGTCGTTTGCCATCCAGGTGAAAAATTCGCGCGCCTCGTTCAATTCCTGCCTGTCCAGTCCGGAACGGCTCTCGGCCAGTTCATCGGCGATCTCCAGCGCCTTGCGCTTCATTGATTTCCAGTCGCGCACGGCCATGCGGACGTCGGCCAGCGAAGAGCGGATGCCGCGTTCGATCTTTTGCAGTGCATCGGGCGAGGTCTGACGGTCAATCTGTAGGTGGATCAGCGATTCGGCCACCGCCTGGTCGTCGCCTTCCGAGGCCATCGACAAGAAATGCCCTCCCTGATCGCGGCGAAAACGCATGACCGGATGAATAATCAGGTGAACACCCAAATCGAGCCTGGAAAGCGCCAGAGTCACCGAATCGACAAGGAATGGCATGTCATCGTTGACCATTTCGACAACGGTATGGCTGGACGTCCAGCCGTGCTCGCTTTCAAGCGGATTGAAAAGGCGAATTTTCAATTCGCCGGGCAGACGCCTTCGAACGAACTCGAAAATCGCTGACACGATACGGCCCTGGTCCCGAACAAAGCCGGGCCCGATCTCGTGAGCCGGCATGTGGCGTAGAAACTGACGCGCAAACGCCTCCTCCACGCCGGGAAATTGGCGACTCAAAAAATCAAGAATCGATTGCAGTTGTTCGGGTTTATCAGATTTTTTCTCGCCCCACATGAAGTCATTTCCCGTTGGGTGGCTCGCGAATCAACGCAAACCGGTTTCTAGTCGTCCGATTACCATACGTTGAATTTCGCTGGTGCCTTCATAAATTTCGGTGATTTTGGCGTCGCGGAAATAACGCTCGATCGGCAGCTCCTTGCTGTAGCCCATGCCACCGTGGATTTGCACTGCCTGGTGGGCGATCCACATGGCGGCCTCTGATGCAACCAGCTTTGCCATCGAACCATCCAGCGTAAAGCGTGCTCCGCTCGCCTGCGCCTGCTGCTTGGACCATGCGGCATGCAGGGTCAGCAGACGGGCCGCCTCCAGGCGTGACTTCATATCGGCGATCTTGGACTGGATCATCTGGAAGCGGCCAATTTCGCGACCGAACGCCTTGCGCTCGCGTGTCCAGACAACACTGGCCTCATAGGCTGCCTGGGCAATTCCGACGGCTTGTGCGGCAATGCCAATCCGACCGGCGTCGAGTACGCCCATCGCGATCTTGAAGCCCTCACCTTCGCTGCCCAACAGGCAATCGGCGGGACATTCATAATCAGCCAGCTCGATTTCACAGGTCGCCGATGCCCGAATGCCGAGTTTGGGCTCGGTCTTGCCGCAACTGAAGCCGGGCTTTTCGGTGTCGATGATAAAGGCTGAAACGCCGCGCGCACCAGCCTCCGGATCGGTCATCGCAAACACGACGATATAGCGCGCGTACGGGCCGGATGTGATCCAGGACTTGCGCGCGTTGATCACGTAATGGCTGCCATCTGCGGACCGAATGGCTCGTGACTTCATGTTCGATGCATCCGAGCCGGACTGGGGCTCAGTCAAGGCGTAGGCACCGATTTCGGCTCCGCTGGCCACGGCTCGCACAAAGCGTTCTCTCTGCTCTTCGCTGCCGTGCTTGAAGATGCCGTTGCAGAACAGCGAATTGTTGACGCTCATGATCGTCCCGTGCGCGGCATCGGCGGCGCAGACTTCGATCATCGCCAGCACATAGCCGATGGTATCGAGGCCCGCTCCGCCGTATTCTTCGGGCACCTCAATGCCCATAAGACCGAGCTCGCCCATGGCCCGGATGTTGTCCAGCGGAAATTCGCCCGACTGGTCAAAATCGGCTGCGACCGGGGCGATTCGCTCACGCGCGAAATTGCGCGCGGCGGCCTGGATCATCTGCTGCTCTTCGGTAAGGTTAAAGTTCATGGTCAACGCAATCCTGGTAAAAAAACAATAATCCCGGTTCCGTGAATAAATATTCGGCCACCCTGAAGTGCGAAAATTCGGAAAACCGGCTACGAAAATGTCTGGGTAAAGTATATCACTCGACTGCGAATGTCCGTTCCGGGCCATGTCTACGAGGACTCGCAACGACCCATTTGAAAATTGATGAACATGCGCCCTTGACAGCACACCAGAAACCGCTAAACTTGGCATTCCGGTATGGGGTTCCCCCCTTCCCCGACCGGATTGTGGCCGAGGTTCCCCCCTTGCCTCGGCCACACCTCTTTTTAGCCGAGGTGGCGGAATTGGTAGACGCGCTGGCTTCAGGTGCCAGTGTCCATTAGGACGTGGAGGTTCGAGTCCTCTCCTCGGCACCAGAATGACAGGTAAAACATCGACCACCCGGGCAATCGCCCGGGTGGTTTTTTTTGCGATTTTTAACGAAGGGCTGGCGATTCAGGCGACCGGGTCGGCGACCTCGGGCCTGAGATATGGAAACAGCAGCACATCGCGTATTGAGGCCGAATCGGTCAGCAGCATCACCAGCCGGTCGATGCCAATACCCTCGCCTGCGGTCGGCGGCAGGCCGTATTCGAGCGCGCGGATGTAATCGGCATCGAAATGCATTGCCTCGATATCGCCCGCGTCGCGCGAGGCGACTTGGGCCATGAAACGCTCCGCCTGGTCTTCCGGATCGTTGAGCTCGGAAAAGCCATTGGCGATCTCACGACCGGCGATGAACAGCTCGAATCGATCCGTAATTTCCGGATCGTGGTCGTTTCGTCGCGAAAGCGGAGAGACTTCGGTCGGATAACCGGTGATGAAAGTCGGCTGGATCAGCTTGTGTTCAACGGTTTTTTCGAAGACCTCCAGCAGTAG